>NZ_PVWS01000030.1:0-36295 GCF_004126395.1 Roseovarius sp. A46
TGGCCTGTCCACCAACCGAGCGGCCGAAGCAGCCCGAAAGCCGCTGGAAACAAGCTGCCTGATGCCCGGCATGGCCCTCACATCGGCGCGTCGGCGCAGCAGAAGGCGTTGTTCAGACTTTCCTCAACCACCCGCGCGCCCCGGTTTCTTCCTGGTCCAAATACCTCTGCGGGAGCCGCGCGGATGCGCGACGGGGGCAGCGTCCCCTGCCCCGGGTCAGCCCTGATTGGCCAGCGGATCGGGGCCGAAGCGGTTGTCACCCGCCGTACCGCGATGGATGAAGAACGCAAAGATCAGGATCAGCCCCCCGATCACCGGGATCAGAACCAGCAGATACCACCAGCCCGAGCGGTCCACATCATGCAGGCGGCGCACTGCAACGGCGATGCTTGGCAAGAGCACGGCCAGCGAAAAGATCGCGCTGACAATATCGCCGAGGGTCAATTGCAGCACGAGGCTCACCACCAGGACGAAAAGCGCGAACCACCAGAATTCGGAGCGTGCAGCGCGTCCGCTGAAATTGGCGTAATTATCGGTGAGAACCGTCCTGACCGCCGTCATGAAATCCATGGTCCGAAACTCCTTGCCTTTGTCACTTGTCCTTTTGACCGATGCGCGGCTCGGTTCCGGCGCGCAGCCGCGCGATGTTGCCGCGGTGCCGCCACAGGATCAGCGCCGCGAGGCAGGTCGCCAGCGCCACCGCCGCGCCGTGGCCCAACACCAACGCCCAGACCGGAGCCAGCACCGCCGCCACCAGCGCCGCCAACGACGAGATGCGCGCCACCACCGCCGTGGCCAGCCATGTCAGGCACGCCGCGAGCCCCACGGGCCACGCGAGCACCAGCAGCAGGCCAAGGAACGTGGCCACACCCTTGCCCCCGCGAAAGCCCAGCCAGACCGGGTAACAATGCCCGGCGAAGGCCGCGAGCCCCGCGAGCTGCGCCGCGTCCTCACCCGCAATCGCCCGCGCCAGCAGCACCGCCAGCGCCCCCTTGCCGCCGTCCAGCAGCAGCGTGAGCGCGGCGGCCACCTTGTTGCCCGTGCGCAGCACGTTGGTGGCCCCGATATTGCCCGAACCGATCTCGCGCAGGTTGCCCAGCCCCATCACCCGCGCCAGCACCATGCCGAACGGAATAGAGCCCAGCAGGTAGCCCGCCACGGCCCACAGGATCAGGATGCTCGCGGCGCTCTCGACAGGGGGCATCAGGAAGCCTCGTAAACACAGCAACCGGCGACATAGGTGGCGCTCACCCTACCCTGAAGCCGCGCCCCGTCAAACGGCGTGTTCTTGGATTTCGAACGCAGCGCGAACCGGTCTAGGATGAACGGCTTGCCGGGATCGAACAGTACGAGGTCCGCAGGCGCCCCCTGCACAAGCCGCCCGGCAGACAGCCCCAGCCGCTTCGCCGGGTTGAGCGACAGGGCGCGCCACAGCGTCGGCAGATCCAGCGCCTCGGCATGGTAGAGCCGCAGCGCCGCCGGGAGCAGGGTCTCCAGCGCGACCGCCCCGCTCGCCGCCGCCTCGAATGGTTGGCGCTTGCTCTCCTCGTCCTGCGGGGTGTGCATCGAGCTGATGATATCAATCAGCCCTTCGCGCACCGCCTCCGTCACCGCCTGCCGGTCCTCCTCGGACCGGAGCGGCGGCTTGACCTTGAAGAAGGTGCGATAGTCCGACACGTCGAGCTCGTTGAGCGTCAGGTGATGGATGCTCGTGCCCGCCGTGATATCCAGACCGTTACGCTTTGCCCGGTGCAGGGCAGGTAACGCGCGGGCGGTGGTGATCTGGTCAGCGTGATAGCGCGCCTGCGTCATTTCCAGCAGGGCAATGTCGCGATCGAGCCCCATCCGCTCGGCCATCGGCGAGACGGCGGGCAGGCCTCGCAGAGAGGCGAATTTTCCACTCGTGGCCGCCGCCCCCGCGCTCAGCCCGGGATCCTGCGGATGGCCGATCACCAGCGCACCCAGGCTGCGCGCATAGCTCAGCGCCCGGGCCAGCACCTTGGTGTCGCGCACCACGTGGTCGCAATCGGTAAAGGCCACGGCCCCCGCATCCATCAGGAACCCGATCTCGACCATCTCGCGCCCCTCGCGCCCCTTGGTCAGCGCGGCCATCGGCAGCACGTTCACGGGCGCCGCCTCGTTGGCGCGGCGCTCCACGAATTCCAGCACCTCGGGGCTGTCGATGGCGGGCAGCGTGTCGGGCCGCGTGGCCATCGTGGTCACGCCCCCCGCCGCCGCCGACAGCCCGGCGGAGCGATAGCTTTCCTTGTGCCGCTCGCCCGGCTCGCAGACCTTCACGCCGATATCGACGATCCCGGGGGCAAGACACTGCCCGCCGCAATCGACCACCGCCTCGGCCTGCGGCCTGTCCTCGCCGCTGCCGCGCCCGGCGATCACACCGCCGTCGATCAGCAGCCAGCCGGGGCCGTCCGTCCCCGCCTCGGGGTCGATCAGGCGGGCGTTTGTAAAGAGTGTGGTGGTCATGCCGTCCCGTCCTTGCCTCTTGTTTCGCTCATCCCGCCACCCATACCATTACCACCGTCAGCGCCGCGATCACCGCCAGCGCCACCATCGCGATCTTGCCGGACATGCGCGGGTCTTTCGGCTCCTGCATCGCTCAACCCTCCCTCAGGCCGGCGGCGGCGCGGATACGGGCCTCTGTCGTCCCACGGTCCGCCTGGTATTTGATCAGGTGCTTGTCGCCCGAGGCCGTCACCACCTGCACCGCGCTGCCCAGCCCGCGCACAGTCCGGATCTCCGCCAGCCGCACCGCCCGCGTGAGCGGCCCGAGAAGCCGCCGGTCGGTCAAGTCCCAGCGCGCCTGCAACTCGTCGGAGGCCACGTAAAAAGCGCGCACGGTCACCGCCGCAAGCCCGCCCACCGCACCGGTCCAGACATGGGGATTGCCAGCGGCCCAGAGCACCGCCATCCCGAGCGCCATCGCCCCCGCCGCGAGCCACGCGTGATCGCGCCAATAGGTCGCGCGGTCGGGGTGAAAGCTCTCGATCACGCGCTCGCCCTCGGCGAGTGCGGTGGTGGGGGTCATGGAATGGATCGGCCCCTCGCTCATGGCGTTACCACCAGCCAGATCACCAGCGCCACGAGCACCGCCAGCCCAGCAAAGAACACCACCGCCGCAAGCCGTGCCGCGCGGCGCGAATGGCCGGGGCCCGCAGACGGGGCCAGGCTGCCCGCCGCACCGCCCGCGGGCAGCCGCTCGAAACGCACCTCTGGCACATCCTCTTCGAACCGGGCCACGAGGCGCAGACCGCGCCCGGGGCGCAGCACCGTCGCACGACCGCCAAAGGCGCGCGACGGCAGGATCAGCACCCGGCCCGTCAGCCCGTCGATCTGCGGGCGCATTTCCTCGATCTCTGTCTCTGCGATCCCGTGCCCCTCGACCAGATATTCGGACAGCGGCATCGCGCCCAGATCGCCAAGATCGAACAGCTCGATCTCGCGGCCGTTCAACGCGCCGTCAGCCCCCAGCGCATCCATCACCGCCGCGTCATCCAGCGTTGCACCGGCGTCCTCCAGCACGGAAAAGACGCGCACCACGTGCGCCTCGTACGCGGGGGCATGGAGCACGGTGCTCATGCCGCGCGGCGCGCCCGCAGGCCCTGTGCCAGCAGCTCCATCGCCGCCATGCGCACCGCCACGCCCATCTCGACCTGATCCTGTATGACCGAACGGTTGATGTCGTCGGCGATCTCGCCGTCGATCTCGACCCCCCGGTTCATCGGCCCGGGGTGCATCACGATGGCGTCCGGATTGGCAAAGGCCAGCTTCTCGGCGTCGAGGCCGAAGCGGTGGTAATACTCGCGCTCGCTGGGGATAAAGCCGCCATCCATCCGCTCGCGCTGCAACCGCAGCATCATCACCACGTCCACGCCCTCCAGCCCCGCCTTCATGTCGTCGAACACCTCGACCCCGAACTCGGCGATGCCCGCGGGCATGAGCGTCGGCGGGCCGACGAGGCGCACGCGGTTCTCCATCTTGCCCAGCAGCAGGATGTTGGAGCGCGCCACGCGGCTATGCGCGATGTCTCCGCAAATGGCGATGTTGAGCCGGTGCAGCCGCCCCTTGGCGCGGCGGATGGTGAGCGCGTCCAGCAGCGCCTGCGTCGGATGCTCGTGCCGACCGTCGCCGGCGTTGAGCACGGCACAGCGCACCTTCTGCGCAAGCAGGTCCACCGCGCCGGAATGCGGGTGGCGCACCACCAGCAGGTCGGGATGCATGGCGTTGAGGGTGAGCGCGGTGTCGATCAGCGTCTCTCCCTTCTTGAGGCTAGAGGCCTGCATCGCCATGTTCATCACGTCCGCCCCAAGCCGCTTGCCGGCCAGCTCAAAGCTCGCCTGCGTGCGGGTCGATGCCTCGAAGAACATGTTGATCTGCGTCAGCCCGCTCAGCACGTCGCGGTGCTTGGCATCGCTGCGATTGAGCGCCACGTATTCCTCGGCAAGGTCAAGGATGCCGGTGATATCGCCGGGGGTGAGCGGTTCGATCCCGAGAAGATGCGCGTGCGGGTAGGTCATGCCGCCTCCGATGCGGTTTCCCCCGCTTATAGAAAGGCCGCGGCGCATGGGCAAGCCGCGGCACCGGGCTTCATCTTTCCACAAATACTCTCTTCACACGATCGCGGCGCGACGGCCTGCCCTCTTTCCCCTGCCGATGCCGCGCGATAGCGTGTCAGCATGGAATCGCCCCTCACATCCGAGACTGCCCTCGCAAGCCTCGCCTGGCAGATCGAACTTGGCGCGACCGAGGCGATCGGGGATGCGCCGGTCAATCGCTACGACCTGCCGGACAAGACGGCCCAACCGGCGGCAAGACCCCCGGCACAACCCGCCACCACTCATGAAATCGCGGCACCCGCGACGACCGCGCCCGCGGACGGCGATCCCGTGGCCGACGCGCAGGCCGCAGCCGCCACCGCCACCACGCTCGACGCGCTGCGCGCGGCACTCGGCACCTACCCGCATTGCAACCTGAAGCGCGGCGCGCGCAATCTCGTCTTTGCCGATGGCGACCCGGCGGCGCGGGTGATGATCATCGGCGAGGCACCGGGGCGCGACGAGGACCTTCAGGGTCGCCCCTTCGTGGGTCGCGCCGGCCAGCTTCTCGACCGGATGTTCGCCGCGATCGGGCTGTCACGCGGCGACGCGAACCCCGAGACCGCGCTCTACATCACCAATATCTCGCCCTGGCGTCCGCCGCAGAACCGTGACCCCAGCGCCGAGGAAATCGCCATGCTGCGCCCATTCATGGCGCGGCACGTGGCGCTGGCCGCGCCCGATCTCGTGGTGCTGATGGGCAACGTTAGCTGCGACGCGGGCCTGGGGCGGCGGGGCATCACGCGCCTGCGGGGGCAGTGGGCGCAAGCGTACGGCAAGCCCGCCCTGCCGATGTTCCATCCCGCATACCTGTTGCGCAACCCGTCGGCCAAGCGCGAGGCATGGGCCGATCTTCTGGCACTCAAGGCGCGGCTGGAGGGGGGCAGCGCATGATCGTCGAGCCGCTCACGCTGCTGGCCTTCATCCCCGCCGCGCTGGCGCTCAACCTCACGCCGGGGGCGGACATGATGTTCTGCCTCGGGCTTGGCCTGCGGGCCGGTCCGCGCCCGGCCATCGCCGCAAGCGCGGGCATTTCGGCGGGCGGCATGGTGCATGTCACGCTTGCCGGGCTGGGCCTTGCCGCCGCCATCGCGGCGTTTCCGCTGGCGCTCGACGTGATCCGCTGGTTGGGCGTGGCCTACCTTCTGTGGCTGGCTTGGGGCGCGCTGCGGCAAGGGCCGGTTCGGGCACAAGCCCGTGCGATGGGCGCAGCCCGCGCCTTTCGCGAGGGAATGGTCGTCAACCTTCTCAATCCCAAGGTGATCCTCTTCGTGCTTGCCTTTATCCCGCAATTCGTGGACCCGGCCCACGCGATCCTGCCGCAATTCCTCGTCTATGGCCTCGTTCTGGCGCTGGGCGGCCTCATTATCAACGGCGCGGTCGGGGTCTTCGCCGGGGGACTCGGCCGCCGTCTCGCGACTTCGCCCCGGCTCACGCGCGGGGTCGGGCTCGTCTCGGCAGGGATCTTTACCGCCCTCGCTGCCCGCCTCGCCCTCATGCAAAGGAGCTGACGCCCTATGCCGCGTCTCGACGAAACCAAGGAGTTCATCCCGGTGCGCATCGCGCTGCTGACAGTGTCGGACACGCGCGACCTGACGCAGGACCGCTCGGGCGACGTACTGGCCGAGCGGATCGAGGCGGCGGGCCATGCGCTGGCCGATCGCATGGTGGTGCGCGACGAACGCGACCAGATCGTCGAGCAATTGCGCGAATGGATCGCCAAAACCGATATCGACGTGGTGATTTCCACCGGCGGCACCGGGCTCACCGGTCGCGATGTCACCGTCGAGGCGCATCGCGACGTCTACGAGAAAGAGATCGACGCATTTGGCACGGTTTTTACCATTGTTTCGATGCAAAAGATCGGCACCTCCGCCGTGCAGAGCCGCGCCACCGGCGGCGTCGCGGGCGGGACCTACCTCTTTGCCCTGCCCGGCAGCCCCGGTGCCTGTCGCGACGCCTGGGACGAAATCCTGTGCCACCAGTTCGATTACCGGCACCTGCCCTGTAATTTCGTGGAAATCATGCCGCGTCTCGACGAACATCAGCGCCGGAAATGAGCACGGCGCGCGTGTAAAGGGCCTCACGGCTTGGCATTTGCCCGGCAATGGCTAGATTCAACACTGTCCGCACGCCAGCCGGACCGGTTGCACAGGGGTGCGCGCCATGCGGTTTCTGCGCCAGGGATTACTGGGCCTTTTCATCCTGTCATTGACGGCGGGGCTGCTCGGCTATGCCGGGCACGTGATCCGGGACGCCGTCGAGGCGCGAATGGCGCATGAAACGAAAGCCCCCGAGAGGCGCGAGCGCGTATTCGCCGTGCGCACCGTCACGCCCGAAGCCGAAACCGTTACACCACAGCTCGCGGCGTTCGGCCGGATCGAGAGCCGCCGCACCCTCGATATCCGGGCGCAGGTCGCCGGTGAAATTGTCGAGCTTGCCGAGGGTTTCGTCGAGGGTGGCACCGTCGAGGCGGGGCAGTTCCTCGTGCGGATCGACCCGGCGCAGGCAGAGGACGCCCGCGAACGCGCGCGGATCGACCTCGCCGATGCCCGCGCCGAGGCGCGTGAGGCGGATCGCGCGCTGATCCTCGCGCGGGACGATCTCGCGGCGCGCGAGGATCAGACGGCGCTTCAGTCCCGCGCGCTGGCGCGGCAACGCGACCTCGAATCGCGCGGCGTAGGCACCCTCACCGCGATCGAGAGCGCCGAATACAACGTCATGCAGGCGCGGCAAGCGGTGCTTGCGAGCCGCCAGGCACTGGCCGTTGCCGAGGCGCGCGTCGATCAGGCCGCGACATCGGTTTCACGCGCCGAACTGGCGCTGACAGAGGCCGGACGGCGGCTGGCCGAGACGCGGATCACCGCCCGGTTCTCGGGACGGCTGAGCGAGGTGAGCGCGGTCGAGGGCGGGATCGTCGCGGTGGGCGAACAAATGGCTCGGCTGGTTGACGGGCGCGCGCTCGAGGCGGCATTTCGCGTCTCCACGGCGCAATACACACGGCTTCTGGACGCGGATGGCGCACTGATGCCCCTGCCCGTAGCCGCCACGCTCGACAGCGGCGACACTTCGGTCCGCGCGACAGGCCATATCGCGCGCGAGGCCGCGGCCCTAGCCGAGGGCGAGAGCGGGCGCATGATCTTTGCCGCGCTCGACCGGGCACCGGCACTCAAACCTGGCGATTTCGTGCGCATAGGCGTCGAGGAATCGCCGCTGGAAGGGGTGGTGCGGCTGCCGGCATCGGCGCTGGGCGGTGATGGCACGGTACTCGCGGTCGGCGACGGGAACCGGCTGGAGGTGCTGCCGGTCACGCTGTTGCGGCGACAGGTCAACGACGTGCTGCTCGCGGCCCCCGGCGTGGCGGGGCGCGAGATCGTGACCGAGCGCAGCCCGGCGCTTGGCCCCGGCCTCAAGGTGCGGCGCATCGGCGAGGAAGAGGCAGATACCGTGTCTCTGAGTTCCGAACGGCGCGCGCGGCTGCGCGCTCAGGTCGAGGCCGACGCCGCGCTCCCCGAAGACGAACGCCGCCGCCTGCTGGCCGATCTCGCCCGCCCGCGCGTACCTGCGCACACCGTGGCGCGGATCGAAGCCAGAGCCGGGGGCTAAGCCCCGTGGGCGGGATTATCCCTTTCTTCACCCGGCACCGAACGGCGGCCAACCTGTTGCTGATCCTGATGGTGGCGCTCGGGCTGATGACCGCGCCGAACATGCGTGCGCAGTTCTTTCCCGACGTGGTGGTGGACAATGTCTCCGTTACGGTCGCCTGGGAGGGAGCGAGCGCCGAGGACATGGACGCAGGGATCGTGCAGCTTGTCGAACCCGCGCTGCTGGCGGTCGAGGGGGTAACCGAGGCGCGCGCCACGAGCCGCGAGGGCAGCGCCGCGATGACCCTCGAATTCGAGCCCGGCTGGGACATGGGGCGCGCCGCCAACGAGGTCGAGGCCGCGCTGGGACAGATAACCGACCTGCCCGAGGATGCCGAGGAACCGGTGGTCCGCCGTGGCGCGTGGCGCGACCGCGTGACCGACGTGGTCATCACCGGGCCGGTCGGGGCCGAGCAACTGGCCCGTATCGCCGACGAATTCGTCGCCCGGCTGTTCGCCGCCGGGGTGACGCGGGCCACCGTCTCGGGGGTGGCGGTGCCCGAAACGCGGGTCGAGGTGCCCGCGCACGCGCTCGTTGCCCATGACCTGAGCATGGCAGAAATCGCTGCCGCCATCGCCGCGCGCGTCGATGCCGACCCGGCGGGCGACGTGACCGGGGCCAACGCACGTCTACGCACCGGCACCGAAGCGCGCAGCCCCGCCGAGATCGCCGCCATCCCGCTGCGGCTGCGCCCTGACGGCACGGCGCTGACGATCGGCGACGTGGCGACGGTGCGCGCGGGCGGCAGCGACCGCGGGCTTGCCTATTACGTGGGGGACGCCCCCGCCGTCACCGTCCGGGTGGACCGCCCCGCCGAGGGCAACGCGCTCGACGTGCAGGCAAAGGTGGAACAGATCGCGGGCGAGATGCTGCGCCGCCTGCCCGAGGGCGTCGTAATCGAGCTCGTGCGTACCCGGTCCGAGGCCATTTCAAGCCGCCTGACGATGCTTCTCGACAATGCAGCCACCGGGCTGGCGCTGGTGGTAGGGCTGCTGTTTCTCTTCCTCAACGCGCGCACCGCCTTCTGGGTCGCGGCGGGTATCCCGGTGGCGATGCTGGCGGCGCTGGCGCTGATGTATGCCGCGGGCCTCACGCTCAACATGATCTCGCTTTTCGCGATCATCATCACGCTGGGGATCGTGGTGGACGATGCCATCGTGGTGGGCGAGCACGCCGACGCCCGCCACCGCCGCTATGGCGAACCGCCCCCCATCGCCGCCGAACGCGCCGCCGGGCGCATGGCGCTGCCGGTCTTTTCCGCGACGCTAACGACACTGATCGCGTTCTTCGGGCTGGCGATCATAGGCGGGCGGTTCGGCAACCTCATCTACGACATCCCCTTCACCGTCATCGCCGTGCTGACGGCGAGCCTGCTGGAATGTTTCCTGATCCTGCCCAACCACATGGCCCACGCGCTGGCGCGTTCGGCGCGCGAGCGGTGGTACGACATTCCGAGCCGGGTGACGAACCACGGCTTCACGGCCTTTCGCGACCGTGCCTTCCGGCCACTCGTGGGGCTGGTGATCCGGGCACGCTACGCGGTGCTGGCGGCGGCGGTGCTGCTGCTGGCCGTGCAGGTCGCGAGCGTGGTGCGCGGCGACGTGACGTGGCGGTTCTTCAACGCGCCCGAGCGCGGCAGCGTTACAGGCAATTTCGCGATGGCGCCGGGTGCCACGCGCGCCGACGCGCTGGCGCAAATGCGCGTGCTGCAACAGGCGGTGGAGGATCTGGGCAAAGAATACGCCGCGCGCCACGGGCAGAACCCCGTGCAGCATGTGCTCGCGCAGGTGGGCGACCATGCCGGGCGCGGCATGGCCGGGTCCGAGACGCGCGACGACGACCTCAAGGGCGGCATTTCCATCGAATTGATCGACGCCGACCTGCGCCCCTATTCCAGCTTCGCTTTCCTTGCCGACCTGCAGGAACGCGCGCCGCGCCTGCCGATGACCGAGGCGCTGAGCTTTCGCGGGTCGCGCTCGGGCCCCGGCGGGGACGCCATCGACATCGCCCTCTACGGGGCCACGGCAGAAACGCTCAAGGCCGCCGCCGAGGCGCTCAAGACCCGGCTCGCGCAAGAGCCCGAGGTCTCGGCGCTGGAGGACACGCTGGCCTGGGACAAGGCCGAACTGGTGCTGGAACTTACGGCCCACGGGCAGGCGCTGGGTTTCGACATCGACGCGCTGGGGCGCACGCTGCGCAACAGGGTGAGCGGTATCGAGGCGGCGACATATCCCGACGGGCCGCGCTCTGCCACGGTGCGGGTGGAACTGCCCGAGGCGGACCTGTCGGCGGATTTCCTCGACACCACGATGGTGCGCAGCGCCACCGGCCAATACGTGCCGGTGGCCGATATCGTCACAGTCACCACGCGCACCGGCTTTGCCACCGTGCGGCGCGAGAACGGGCTGCGGCTGGTGACGGTTACGGGCGACATCTCGGGCGACGATCCCGCCCGCGCCGCCGCGATCACCCGCGCGCTCGGGGACGATATCCTGCCGCGCATCGCGGGCCAGTATCGCGTCGAATACCGCATGGGCGGTCTAGCCGAGCAGGAGGACGATTTCCTCGCCGATGCGCGGCTGGGGCTGATGCTCACCCTGCTGGGCATCTACCTCGTGCTGGCGCTGGTGTTCGCAAGCTGGGCGCGGCCGCTTGCAGTGATGGCGGTGATCCCCTTCGGCCTTGTCGGCGCGATCTGGGGGCATGCGCACTGGGACGTGCCGCTGTCGATGTTCTCGGTGGTGGGGCTTCTGGGCATGACCGGCATCATCATCAACGATTCCATCGTTCTGGTGACCGCGATCGACGGGCACGCGCGGGGGCGCGGGCTGATCCCCGCCATCATCGAGGGCACGGCGGACCGGCTGCGCGCCGTGGTGCTGACCACGCTCACCACGGTAATGGGGCTCGCGCCGCTGCTGTTCGAGCGCTCGACACAGGCGCAGTTTCTCAAGCCGACGGTCATCACCCTGGTCTATGGCCTCGGCTTCGGCATGGTGCTGGTGTTGATCCTCGTACCCGCGCTTCTGGCCATCGGGCGCGACCTGGGGCGGCCTTTCACGGCGCTGGCGCGCGGCTGGCGGGCGCGGCGTGGCGGCCTGGCGGCACTGATGCGGGGCACAGGTGCTGCGCTGGTGGCGTGGTTCGCGGCAACGGTGGGCTGGGTGCTGGCCACCGGCGCGCTGCCCGCTCCGCTGGCGGGGCTGGTGCCGCTCGCGCCGATGCAGGCGGCGCTGGTGTTGCAGGCGGGCGGGACCGCCGCGCTCGTGGCAATGGCCTGGATCGGGGCCATGGCGACGACACGCAGGCACCGCCAAAGCGGCTTGCGCCGTCCCTGATCCGGCGCTACGCCTGCGCCATGCGGATCGTGCGCGACCATAGCTTTGCCACCGAGGCCGACCGGGGCGCGTCCGTCGCCATCGGCAATTTCGACGGCGTCCACATCGGTCATCGCCACGTGATCGACATCGCCCGCGACGCAGGCGCGCGGATCGGTGCCCCTCTGGGCGTGTTAACCTTCGAGCCGCACCCGCGCGAATTCTTTGCCCCCGACGCCCCCCCCTTCCGGCTGATGAGCGCCGAGGCGCGCACCCACAGGCTGGAAAAAATCGGGGTCGAGCGGCTGTACGAACTGCCCTTCAACGCGGCCCTCGCGGGGCTCAGCCCGCGCGCCTTTGCCAGCGAGGTGCTGGCCGGCGGGCTGGGGCTGCGCCACGTGGTGGTCGGCGCGGATTTCTGCTTCGGCAAGGGGCGCGCAGGCGACGCCGCCGACCTGCGGGCCTTCGGTGCGGAAATGGGCTTTGGCGTGACCATCGCCGACCTGCTCGAAGGCTCGGACGGACAGGTGTCGTCGACCGCGATCCGGCAGGCACTCTCCGAAGGCCGCCCGCGCGATGCCGCGGAAATGCTGGGCCACTGGCACCGGATCGAAGGGCCGGTGGTCGGAGGCGAGCAGCGCGGACGCACGCTCGGATACCCGACGGCCAACATGTCCATCGCCGGGCTGCATCCGCCGCGCTTTGGCGTGTACGCAGTGCTCGTGGACGTGCTCGACGGCCCGCATGCGGGGCAGTATCACGGTGCCGCCTCGCTCGGGCTACGGCCCATGTTTCAGGGCCAGGTGCCCAATCTCGAAACCTTCCTGTTCGATTTCTCCGGCGATCTCTACGGCGCGCATCTCTCGGTCGGCCTTGTCGGCTACCTCCGCCCCGAAGAGACATTCGACGGCATCGACGCCTTCATCGCGCAGATGGATGCCGATTGTGCCCGCGCCCGCGACATCCTGGCCGCGACATGAGCGACGCCGACGATCCCATCGACCGCAGCGGCCTACGCCCCCGCTTCTGGGAGACAACGCCCCTCGACCGCATGACACAGGCGGAATGGGAGGCGCTCTGCGACGGCTGTGGCAAGTGCTGCCTCAACAAGCTGGAGGATGACGAGACCGGCGAGGTGGCGCTGACCCGCGTCGCCTGCCGGCTCTTCGACGACACCACCTGCCGCTGCGCGCAATATCCGATCCGGCATCAATTCGTGCCGGAATGTATCTCGCTCAAGCCCCACACGATCGAGCGCCATGCCTACTGGCTGCCCGAAACCTGTGCGTACAAGCTGCTCCACGAGGGCAGGCCGCTCTTCGACTGGCACCCGCTCATCTCGGGCACGCCCGAGAGCGTGCACGCGGCAGGCGTCTCGGTTCAGCACAGGACCTTGCCGGAATTCGACGTGCCGGAAGAGGAGTGGGAAGACCACATCATAGAGGAGCCCACCTGATGCAATTTGCCTCCGACAATGCCGGTCCCGCCCTGCCACAGGTGATGGAGGCGATGATCGCCGCCAACGCGGGGCACGCCCCCTCCTACGGCGCCGAGGCGCTGATGGAAGAGGTCCGCGACCGGCTGCGCGACCTGTTCGAGGCCCCGCAGGCGAGCGTCTACCTCGTGGCCACCGGCACGGCGGCCAACGCGCTGGCGCTCGCCACCCTGTCGGAGCCGTGGCAGACCGTGTTCTGCACGCCGCTGGCGCATGTCCACACCGACGAATGCAACGCGCCCGAGTTCTTTACCGGCGGGGCCAAGCTCAGCCTCGTGGGCGCAGGCGACAAGATGACGCCGGATGAGCTGGAGCACGCCATCGGCGGCTGGCCCGCGGGCGACGTCCACAACCCGCAGCACGGACCGGTGTCGCTCACGCAAGCCACCGAGCGGGGCCGCATCTATACCTGCGAGGAAATCGCCGCACTCTGCGGCGTGGCGCGCGATCACGGCCTGCCCACCTACATGGATGGCGCGCGCTTTGCCAACGCGGCAGCGGCGCTCGGGTGCACCCCCGCCGAGATGACGTGGCGCGCGGGCATCGACGCCGTCAGCTTCGGCGGCACCAAGAACGGCTGTCTCGGCGTCGAGGCGGTGATCTTCTTCAACCCCGAGAACGCCTGGGAATTCGAGCTGCGGCGCAAGCGATCGGCGCATCTCTTCTCCAAGCACCGGTATCTCTCGGCGCAGATGCTTGGCTATGTCACGGCGGATGCATGGCGCGAGGCGGCGCAGCTCGCCAATGCCCACGCCGCCAGGCTGGCCGAGGGCCTGCGGACCGTGCCGGGGGCCGAGATGGTGCACAACCGCGAGGTCAACATGATCTTCGCCCGGCTGCCGCGAGCCACCCACCGGCGGCTCAGGGCGGCGGGCGCGGCCTACGCGCTCTACGAGGGGCCGCTGGACGCAGGCCCGGACGAAGAGCCGCTGATGGCCCGATTCGTATGCGACTGGTCGGTGGGCGAGGACGAGATCGACCGATTTCTGGAAATGGCGGCGGGGTAGTGTTCGTCGCCTGACAAAGGTTCCTGGTCTGCCTTTGGTGCGCGTTTGGTCGCTCGGACGAAGGGGCGGGTGTGCGGACGGAGGGGACGTTCGTCGCTACCGAACGAATTTCCGCTCGGGGTGTAACTTCCGCATCAGTAATCACAAACGTCCCGCGTGACGGTCACGACACCAATCTCAGCTCCGTCAGTTCGCTGGTAGACATGCTCGACGGTCGCACCGGCCTCGATCACGAAGCGCAGAGCCTCGTAGGTGCAGTTGTGCTGGACAAGCCCCATGCGCATCGACATGGGAAGTGCGTCTGGGTTCGTCGAGACCTTATAGACGTAACGAAGGGTCGTGCCATCGCCCACGACGCGCAGCAAGGTCGTCGTCTCGTCAACGCGCTGGCTCGACACCTCCGCCGCCATCTGACGAAGTGTTTCCTCGAGCCCCTGACCGCGCAGCATCATGTCCACGCCTGCTCGCTGCATCGCTGGATCGTTCTCTGCTTCTGCGACCATCCGGTTCGTTTCCACTTGAATGAACGCGCTCAAGGCGACGCTTGCAAAGAGAAGGACGAAGCCCGTCAGCACACCCAAGGTACCTGTCAGGAGCGGGATCGTTGGTGCGCGGTTCGCGGACACTTCGTTTTTCGACGGCGTGAGCAGAAGCCAGAAGTTCGCGATTGGTATGAAGGCGAGGAAGGCCACCCGCGCGTGTCCGTAGGCGTCGCGCGATCGGGCCATCGCAATGATACCGAAGGCATAACCGACACCAAGCCGGACAACCACGTCCACGAGCATTAAGAGCCAAAGGAATCCGCCGGTCATGGCCGGGATCGAGCCCAACCAAACAAGCTGCGATGCGGCAGCGACGAAGAACAGAAGCCCGGAATAGGCGAAGTAGGGAACACGCCGCAGCTCGGCGGTGCTCTTGTGAAAGATCGCCGCGACAATAGCGCCCGCGATGATGATCCCGTAGGCGATCAGCCGCAGGCTGTCCTCGGTTTGGCTAACATACTGGATCGCAAGGTCTTCAAACATACCGCAGCTTTGCGGGTCCCACTAGCACTGTCAATGAATTGGCATCAAACCGGACATCAATTCATCGCGCCGCATTGGTCGAGTTAGGCCCCCCAGCCCTCATCCTACCCCTTTCGCTCAAGGCTGCCGACCCCGTGCCCGATACGCTGCGTCCATCGGGTATCTCATGTCACGTGGCGACCGCCACGCCCCTCACCCAGCGTAATCCGAATCGCTGACATGGTCGAGCCAGTCCGCCGTGCGCCCGTCCACCGATTCCTGGATGGCGAGGTGGCACATCACGCGGTCCGGTGCCGCGCCGTGCCAATGCTCCTCGCCGGGTGGAATCCAGACCGTGTCGCCTTCGCGGATCACCTCCACCGCGCGGCCGCGGGTGGCGACGCGGCCCACGCCCGACAGCACGTGCAGCGTCTGCCCGCGCGGATGCGTGTGCCACGCGGTACGCGCGCCGGGCGCGAAGGTGACGCGCAGCGCGCGGATATCGGTCCCGGCCCCCTCGCCGATCACCGGCTCGTGCCAGACCGTGCCGGTGAAATACTCGGGATCGGCGGGACGGCTCGCGCGTGTATCTGTCCTGATGATTTCCATTGGCCACTCCCTTGTTTCGCTCCCGATCCTACGCCGCGCGCCGCATGATGCAACGCCGCTTTTTCCCCGGCGACTCTCTTGACGCCCCGTGGCTTTGCGCTTAAGCACCGTTCACGGAATTCGGGGCGCTGCCTGTGGCGGTGCCCGTTTGTATTGAGACAGGGCCTCGATGCCCTCACCCAGAGACGAGGATGACCCCATGTCGCGCCGCTGCGAACTGACTGGAAAAGGCCCGATGGTCGGCAACAACTCGAGCCACGCCAACAACAAGACCAAGCGCCGGTACCTGCCGAACCTCAACGACGTGACGCTGCAATCGCAGACGCTGAACCGCGGCATCAAGCTGCGCATCTCGGCACACGCCCTGCGCAGCGTCGATCATCGCGGAGGGCTCGACGCCTTTCTCGCCAAGGCCAAGGACGAAGAGCTTTCGGCCGCCGCGCTGAAGGTCAAGAAAGAGATCGCCCGCGCACAGGCCGCCACCGCCTGAGCCCGGCCCCGATCCGACAGACCTGCCCCGTCGCGCCGCGGCGGGGCTGTTTCGTTTTGTCGCTTGCCGCGCGCGCCCGGACCCGCCTATACCTGCGGGCGATGACAGCCTCGCGCGGCATAACCACTCTCGGGCTCTGCCTGTTTCTGGCGCTGACCAGCGTCACCCTCGCGGTGGCGCGCGGCGCGCCGGGGCCGGTGGGGGTGATGGTGATCTGCACCGGCGAGGGGATGCAACGACTGGCCGTCGATGCCGACGGACAGCCGGTGGCGCCGCCGCATATCTGCCCCGACTGCCTGCTCGCCTTCCACGCCAGCCCGCTGCGCGATCCCCTGCCCGCCCCGCGCGCCGCCTGCACAACCGCGCGCGCGCCCTTCGCCGAGGCGAGCCACGCCGCCGCGCCAGCGCGCCCAGCGATGCTGGCGCGCGCGCCCCCGCTCCGGGTCTGAGTTCACAGTTTCCCGCAACCAGACCCATAGGAGCGACACCATGTCCCTCAGATCCACCGCCTTCACGGCGCTTGCCGCCCTCACCCTCGCCGCGCCCGCCATGACGCAGGAAATCCATGTGCTCGACCCCTACGCCCGCAGCGCCAGCCCGGTGGCGAAATCCGGCGCCGCCTTCATGCTGATAGAGAATATCGGCGATGCGGATGACCGGCTCATCGGAGCCGCCTCGCCCGCCGCCAAGGTGACGCAGCTTCACACCCATCGCGAAAAAGACGGCGTGATGAAGATGATCCATGTCGAGGAGGGCTTTGCCGTCCCGGCGGGCGAGACCATTTTTCTGCAGCGCGGCGGCAACCACGTCATGCTCATGGGCCTGGCCGAACCGTTCGAGCAGGGCAAGACTATCTCGCTCACCCTCGTCTTTGAGAAATCCGGCGAGATCGAGATCGAGGTGCCGGTCGATCTCGCGCGCAAGGCCGGGCAAGGCAACGGGCAAGGTCACGGCGACTGAACGCCCGCCTCTCCGATAAGGCCCGCCACCCACTCGGGCACGACACGCGAGGCGCGGCCCTGCCGCGCCTCGTGGAAATCGCTTGCCACCGCAGACGCCTCCAGATTGATCTCGACGCAATGCGCGCCCGCGCCTGCCGCCTCCTGCGCAAATCCAGCCGCAGGCCAGACCTGCCCCGATGTGCCGATTGCCGCAAATAGGTCGGCACCGGCCAGATGGTCCAGAATCTCCTCCATCCGGTAGGGCATCTCGCAAAACCAGACCACGTCGGGGCGGCAGGCGCACGCACCGCAGGCCGGGCAGGCATCGGCGCGTGACATCTCCGGTGGCGCGTCCCACCGGTGGCCACAAGCGGCACAGAGCGCGCGCGCCAACTCTCCGTGCATGTGGATCACCCCCCGGCTCCCCGCCGCCTCGTGAAGGGCGTCCACGTTCTGCGTGACAATGACCACCTCGCCGGGGTGCGCCGCCTGCAGCCGCGCAAGCGCCGCGTGCGCGGCATTGGGCCGGACACCGGCGGCCTGCGCACGGCGGGCGTTGTAGAAACGGTGCACGCGGCCCGCGTCGCGGGTAAATGCCTCGGGCGTGGCCACGTCCTCGATCCGGTGCTTGGCCCACAGGCCGCCCGCGTCGCGAAAGGTCGCAAGCCCGCTTTCCGCAGAAATCCCCGCGCCGGTGAGAATGACGATCTTTTCCATCGCGACCTCCCCGTCTATATCTGCCGGATCGGAGGCCCCATGACCACCCGGATTCTCTTTGTCTGCCTTGGCAATATCTGCCGCTCGCCCGCCGCCGAGGGCGCGGTTCGCGCGCTGTTGCCCGGCGCGCAAACCGACAGCGCGGGCACGAGCGACTGGCATGTGGGCGAGCCGCCCTATGGCCCGATGCAGCACGCGGCACAGGCACGCGGCCTCGACATCTCCGATCTGCGCGCGCGGCAATTCGAGGCGGCAGATTTCGAGCGCTTCGACCTGATCGTCGCGATGGACGACAAGAATCGCCGCACGATCGAGGCGCTGCGGCCAGCGCACTGCGCTACGCCGGTCACCCTGCTCACCGATTACGCGCCCGAGGCGCGTGCCGATCACGTCCCCGACCCCTATTACACGCGCGATTTCGACGGTGTGCTCGACCTGATCGAGAGCTGCGCGCGGGGTCTCGCCGCGCGGCTCTGATCCGTGCGCCCGTTCGGAAAGTCCGAAACCGGCTTTCACGTGCTGGAAAAACCCCGTCACATCCCCGGCAAATCGCTTGCCCGTCACGGCGCCGCGCCCCATTCCAAGAGGGGAAGGAGACCCGCACCATGCCGCTGACATACCTCAAGACCGCCCACGCAGCGCTGCCACAGGCCGCTGCCGATATCGCCGACACGGTGCAGGTCATGCTCGCGCGGCTGCGGGCGGGCGGCGCGCAGGTGGCGCTGGAATACGCTCGCGACCTCGATGGCTGGGACGGGCCGGTGACGCTCGGCGAGGCCGAGATCGCAGCCGCCTCAGGCCGCGTGCCGCAGGCGCTCAAGGACGATATCGCCTGGGCGCATCATAACATCTCGCGCTTTGCCGCCGCCCAGCGCGCCACCGCGCAGGACATGGAAATCGAGCTGCGCCCCGGCCTGATCGCCGGGCAGAAGCAGATCCCGGTGCGCGCGGCAGGGTGTTACGTCCCCGGCGGGCGCTACAGCCATATCGCTTCGGCGCTGATGTCCATCGCCACCGCGCGAGAGGCCGGCGTAGGCGACATCACCGCCTGTTCGCCCCCTTCGGGGCCGGGCGGCATCCCCGATGCGCTGGTGCACACGATGCACCTCGCCGGGGCCACGCGTATCCTGTGCCTCGGTGGGGTGCAGGGCGTCGCAGCGATGGCTTTCGGGCTGTTCGGTGCGCCGGCGGCGGATATCCTCGTCGGCCCCGGCAACGCCTACGTGGCCGAGGCCAAGCGCCAGCTTTTCGGTCCCGTCGGGATCGACATGTTCGCCGGGCCAACGGACAGCCTCGTGCTCGCCGATGACAGCGCCGATCCCGAGACCGTAGCCGCCGACCTCGTGGGACAGGCCGAGCACGGCGCGACCTCGCCGGTGTGGCTCGCGACCACCTCGCGCGCGCTGGCCGAGACGGTCATGGCGCGCGTGCCCGCGCTCATCGCCGCCCTGCCCGAACCAAACCGTACCGCCGCTGCGACCGCGTGGCGCGACCTGGGCGAGGTGGTGCTGTGCGACAGCACCGAAGAAATGGCCGCCCATGCCGACGACCGCGCGCCCGAGCACCTGCATGTGCAGGCCCGCGATCTCGACTGGTGGCTGGATCGGCTCGCCGCCTATGGCTCGCTGTTTCTGGGCGAACGCACGACCGTGGCCTTCGGCGACAAGGCGGCGGGGCCCAACCATGTCTTGCCCACCTCCGGGGCCGCGCGCTACACGGGGGGGCTGTCGGTGCACAAGTTCCTCAAGACGGTTACCTGGCAAAGGGTCGAGCGCCAGGCGCTCGGCGATCTGGCCGGGGTGACGGCGCGGCTCAGCCGGGCGGAGGGGATGGAGGGGCACGCGCGCAGCGCCGATATCCGCATGGGCGCGGAGGACCGTGCCCTCACCTCGACGGGGTAGAGCGACCGATGAAAACCGTGGGCATTCTCGGGGGGATGGGGCCAGAGGCCACCATCCTCCTGATGCAAAAGGTGATGGCGGCGGTGCGCGCGCGCGACGATTCCGACCACGTGCCGCTCCTCGTGCACCAGAACCCGCAGGTGCCCAGCCGTATCAAGGCGCTTATCGAGGGGACCGGAGAAGACCCCGGCCCCACCCTCGCGCGCATGGCCCGCGACCTCGAGGCAGGCGGCGCGCAGGCGCTCGCCATGCCGTGCAACACCGCGCATTTCTACGCCGCTGCAGTTCGCGAGGCGACGGCGTTGCCGTTTCTCGACATGCTGGACCTGACCGCCACCCACCTAGCACATGCGGGCGCGCGGCGCATCGGCATGCTCGCCTCGCCTGCGACACGGCTGGCCGGTGTTTTTGACGCGCCCTTCGACAATCATGGCCTCACACCGGTCTTTCTCCGGGACGACGCGGCCCTCCTGTCGGTCATCCGCGCGGTCAAGGCGGGCGAAGCGCTTTCCGCGCTCCGCCCCCGCCTGCGATCCGAGGCCGAGGCCCTCATCGCGAAAGGGGCCGATCACCTGCTGATCGCCTGCACCGAACTCTCGCTGATGTCCGATGCATTACCGACGCAATACCGACAACATACCGACAGCCTCGATTGCCTGACCGCCGCCATCGTGGACTTCGCCCGCGCCTGATCCCGCCCGTTCAAATCCGTCACGGGAAATGGTGCGCGCAAGGCCCTGCGCCCGGCCATGCACGCAGCGCATCAATGGGGCAGGAATGATGAGGGCTTGACTTGCGGGCCCCTCGGCGGGACCAGTTACCTTTCTGGATCTAATCGACGGAAATGCCATGCAGGTCTTGTTGAGAGAGGCAATAGGGATCGCACAGGGCGACGAGTCCCTCTTTTCCGATTTCGCGGATGGCGGCGAGATGTGGACCGCCGAGGGCACGCGCGAACGGCGCAAGCGGGTGGTGTTCGACCCGCCCTTCCGGGCGGCGCCGAGCGTCCATGTCGGCCTGTCACTGTGGGATACCGATTGCAGAACCAACGCCCGCATGGAGGTGAGCGCCGACAACATTGCCGCGGGCGGGTTCGACATCGTCTTTCGAACCTGGGGCGACACGCGCATCGCCCGCGTGCGGGTACGCTGGATCGCCATCGGTGCGGCACATCACGAGGATGACTGGCGCGATCTCGAATGACCGCCGCGCTCAGGAGCGTCGCAAAAGACTGAGAAGCTGTTGCGAGGGCAGACCATCCGCCTCGGCCCCGACCGACCGCTGGAACGCCCGGATTGCAGCTACCGTATTGGGCCCCACGATCCCGTCGATCTTCTCCACCGCGAATCCCTTGCGCTTCAATCGGCGCTGCATTTCCTTGCGCTCGTCGAAGCTCAGCGGGTCATAGCCGCGCGGCCAACTCGCCTGGATGGGTGGGCCGCCCGCGATCCGGTCGGCAAGATGTCCCACCCCGAGCGCATAGGCATCGGCGTTGTTGTAGCGCTTGATGACGTCGAAATTGGCGAACACCATGAACGACGCCCCCGCCGGACCCGCCGGTTGCAGGATGCGCGCCGAGCCGTAATCGCGCACCGCGCGCCCGTCTGTCCCCACCACGCCGCGCGACGCCCAGTCCGAAGGCATCCGGCTGGTGTTGCCAAAGGACGCCCCGCGCGGCACGCGTACCTCCACACCCCAGGGCATCCCCTTGCGCCAGCCGAACCGCTTGAGATACGCCGCCGTCGAGGCCAGCGCATCGGTGGGATCGTCCGACCACACGTCGCGCCGGCCGTCACCCGTGAAATCCACCGCATAGGCAAGGTAGGAGGTCGGGATGAACTGCGTGTGCCCCATCGCGCCCGCCCAAGAGCCCTTCATGTCGCGCGGGTTCACGTCGCCCGATTGCAGGATCTGCATCGCGGCAATCAACTGTTTCTCGAAGAATGCGCCGCGCCGCCCGTCATAGGCCAGAGTCGCCAGCGATTGCACAAGCGGCAGATCACCGAGCCGTGTGCCATAGGTGCTCTCCATGCCCCAGACCGCAGTGACGATCTCCTTTTCCACGCCGTAATGCGCCTCGATCCGATTCAGCACGCGGCGATGGCGGCGCAGCGCGGCCCGCCCGTCCTCGACCCGTTTCGGCGAGATGGCCGCGTCGAGGTAATCCCATATCTCGCGCTTGAACTCGGATTGGTTGCGGTCCTTTGCCACCACCTCCGGGTCATAGCGAACGCCCTGAAAAGCGCGGTCGAACACGTCGCCACGGATACCCGCCGAGGCCGCCCGCGCCCGGAACCCGGCGATCCAGCGGTCAAAGCCCGTATTGCCGCTTGCCAGTGCGACACGGGCACCGTCAGCCACATCGGGCCGGGCGCGCGGTCGCAGGCTGCGCACCGGCACGTCCACCGAGATCACCACCGCCGCGCTCACCGCGCCGGACCCCGGCCGCAATTGCGGGCGCGGAGATTCCGTCACCGACGCCGCGACTGCCCCCCCGAAAAGGAGCGCCAACCCCGTTACCAACACCAGTCCTGCCCGCATCGCCTGTCTCCGCCTGCCCGGATTATCGGTCGATCATAGCGCGATTGTTCCCGTTCCGAAAGCGATCCCGGCGGTGCCGCGCGGGTGGCCGCCGATCTCAGCCGCGCTTGCGCTCCGCCTTGCGCTTTAGCTTGGCCGACTTGCGCCGCGCCGCGCCGATCTTGCGGCGCGGGGGCTTGCCACGCGCTGTGCCCTCACCCTTGGGCACCTGTAACCCTTCGATATCGAGGAGATCAAAAGCCAGCCCGCCCGAGACCGGCGCCGCCTCGGCAAGGCGCACGGTGACCCGCTGCCCCAGTGCGATAATGCGCCCGGTATCGGCCCCCATCAGGGTGCCGCGCTCGGGGTCGAAATGAAAATATTCGCGGCCCAGTGCGCGCATCGGGACGAGCCCGTCCGCTCCGGTCTCGTCCAGCTTCACGAACACGCCGAATCGGGCGATGCCGCTGATCTTGCCAGTAAATTCCTCGCCCAAACGCTCGGAAAGAAAGGCGGCGAGGTAGCGATCATTGGTGTCACGCTCCGCCACCATCGAGCGGCGCTCCGTATCCGAGATATGCTGTGCGGTGGCGTCGAGTCCTTCGATCTCGGGGCCGCTCAGCCCGTCCTTGCCCCAGCCATGCGCCGAGATGAGCGCGCGATGCACGATCAGGTCGGCATAGCGCCGGATGGGCGAGGTGAAATGCGCATAGGCCCTGAGCGATAGACCGAAGTGTCCGAAATTCTGTGGCGCGTAATAGGCTTGCGTCATGGCGCGCAGGGTGGACATGTTGATGACCTCGGCATGGTCCGTATCGCGCGCGGCGTGCAGGAGCGCGTTGAGATGCGCGGTATGCAGCACCTGCCCCTTGGCCAGCACCAGCCCCGCAGTCTCGGCCACCTCGCGCAGCGTGTCGAGCTTTTCAGCCGGTGGCTCCTCGTGAACGCGGAACAAGAGCGGGCTCTTGCGGGTGGTCAGCGCCTCGGCGGCGGCGACATTGGCGAGCACCATGCACTCCTCAATGAGCCGGTGCGCCTCGAGCCGTTCGGCGAAACGCACCGAAGTGACCTTGCCCTCGTCGCTCAGCTCGACCTTGCGCTCAGGCAGATCGAGGTCGAGCGGCTGCCGCCGGTGGCGCGCCTTGGCGAGGGCGGCGTGGGCGGCATAGAGCGGGCGGATCACGTCCTCCAGCAGGGGTTCGGTCTTGTCATCGGGCGCGCCGTCCATCGCCGCCTGCACTTGGGCATAGGTGAGTGATGCCGCAGAGCGCATCAGTCCGCGCACGAAGCGGTGGCCGATCTTTTCGCCTGCTGCGTCGATCTGCATCCGCACGGCAATGCAGGGGCGCGGGACGCCCTCGTGCAGGCTACACAGGTCCGCGGAGAGGCGATCCGGCAGCATGGGCACCACGCGATCGGGGAAGTAGCTGGAATTGCCTCGTTTTTTCGCCTCGTTGTCGAGCGCGGAGCCGGGGCGCACGTAGTGGGCGACATCGGCGATGGCGACCCAAATGACGTGGCCATCGGGGTTTTTCGGGTCGTCATCGGCATGGGCGTGGACGGCGTCGTCATGGTCGCGCGCGTCCGACGGATCGATGGTGATGAGCGGCAGGTCGCGCAGATCCGTGCGGCCCTTGAGGCCGGCGGGTTTCATCGCGTCGGCCTCGGCGATCACCTCGTCGGGGAATTCGTCCGGGATGCCGTGCTGATGGATGGCGATCAGCGACACGGCCTTGGGTGCCGAGGGATCGCCCAGCCGGTCGAGCACCCGCGCGCGCGGCAATCCCATGCGCCCCGGCGGCCCGGCC
This sequence comes from Roseovarius sp. A46, assembly GCF_004126395.1. Taxonomy (NCBI): domain Bacteria; kingdom Pseudomonadati; phylum Pseudomonadota; class Alphaproteobacteria; order Rhodobacterales; family Roseobacteraceae; genus Roseovarius; species Roseovarius sp. A46. The sequence continues at coordinate 24,068 of NZ_PVWS01000030.1, forward strand.
TGCTCGGCCTCGACCAGCTCGCCATCCTGCGCGCCGCCGGTGGCGTCGCGTGCGACGAGCCATTCCTTTCCCACGCCCTTGTCGATGGGAACGATCCGCCCGCCCTCTTCGCTCTTGCGGAAAATCCCAAGTACTTTCCGTGGGTTGGCCCCTATGCGGCGGATGAGGCGGGCCTCGTAATGGTGCGCTTCGGCGCGGACGTCGTGCACGCGGGCGAGGATGCGGTCGCCCTCGCCCAGCGCCGGGTCGGCTGCGCGGGGCAGCACCAGCACCACCGGCTCCACCCCCTCGCCGTGCCATTCCAGTGGCCGGGCGAGCAGTTCGCCATCGGGCGTCAGCGCGTTGATTTGCAGCACCGTGACGGGCGGCAGGCGCTCGGGGTCGCGGTAGGTCTTCTTGCGTTTTTCCAAGTGTCCTTCGGCCTCTAGCTCGCGCAGGACGCGCTTGAGGTCGATCCGCGCAGCCCCCTTGATACCAAAGGCCTTGGCGATATCGCGCTTGGAGGTGAGGGTCGGGTTGTCGGAAATCCATTGCAGGATTTCCGCCTTGGATGGCAGTTGGCTCATGGCCTGCACGTAGCACGGCGCGCCGGGCGCGTCATCCGCGAAAAGCGGCTGAAACCACGTCGGTATTCTGTCGGTATTCCGTCGGTATCGCGTCGGCCTCATCCAGCGTGCGTGAAAAAATCCTTGGAATTTTCATTTTCCCCGCGCAGGATCGGGGGAACCGAGAATCTTCACAGGGAGCATGCCGCCGATGCTGCAACAGGACCCGAGCGAGACGCGCACCCTCGGTGCCGACTTGCGCGCGCTGCGCAAGGCGCGGGGCATGACGCTCGCGGCGCTGGCCGGGCGGCTGGGGCGGTCGGTGGGCTGGCTGAGCCAGGTCGAGCGCGACCTGTCGGAGCCGTCGATCAGCGATTTGCGGCAGGTGGCAGAGGTGCTGGGCGTGCCGATGTCGCTGCTGTTCGGTCATGCCAGCGCCCCCGCCGAAGAGCAGGGATACGTGGTGCGCGCGGGCGCGCGGCGACCGATGGGATCGGGCGAGGAGGGCCTGATCGAAGAATTGCTCTCGCCCGACCTGACCGACGATTTCGAGGTGATCCACTCGACCTTCGAACCTGCATCGAAGATGCAGCGCGCGGCACAGCGGCCCACGCAGGAGGTGGGCTATATCGTCTCTGGCCGGCTCGACCTGAGCATCGGCGGGAGGCGGTTCACCCTTGGCCCCGGCGACAGTTTCCGCTTTCGCGGTGAGCCGTATTCCTGGGCCAACCCCTATGACACCCCCTGCGTGGCGATCTGGGTGATCGCCCCGCCGGTCTATTGAGGGCGCGGGCATGAGCTGGGAGGCTTGGACCGTCTTTGCCCTCTTCTGGGTGGTGTTTGTCACCACGCCGGGGCCGAACCATGTCAACTGCATCCAGACCGGCATGCATGTCGGGTTCCGCCGCGGCCTGTGGGCGGTGGCGGCGATCCTGACACAGGCAACTCTGTTCCTGACCCTGTCGGCGGCGGGGATCACCGCCTTGATCGCCGCGTCGCCGGTGGCGTTCGAGGCCGCGAAACTCGCCGGTGCGGGTGTGCTCATCTGGCTCGGCATACGCGGCTGGATGCGGGCGCGACGGCCCATCGAGACCGGCACGCAAAGCGGCGGGTCGGTGTTCTGGCGGGCCTTCATGGTGGCCACGATCAACCCCAAGAGCGTGGCGGGCTATCTGGCCGCGTTCAGCCAGTTCGTGCAGCCGGGCGTGCCGATCTGGGATCAGATGTGGGTGATCTTTCCCACCGCGCTGAGCATCACGGCGCTCAGCTATACCGGCTTTACCGCGCTTGGCGCGGGGCTGGGGCGGGCGGCGCTGGGGGCGGTGGTCAATGTCTGGCTGCGGCGCGCAATGGCCGCCGCCTTCGTGATCTATGGCGTGGCATTGGGCAGCGCCGCAACACCGGGGAGGATATGATGCACAAGGGATCGTGTCTGTGCGGGGACGTGACATTTACCGTGAACGCGGCGCCGGAGGGGCCAAGCGTGTGCCATTGCGGACAATGCCGCAATCAATCGGGGCACCTCTGGGCCTCGGCTTACGCGCCGGAGCACGACATCGCAATCACCGGCCGGGTCACATGGTACGAGGCGAGCACCACCGCGAAACGCGGCTTTTGCCCGCGCTGCGGATCGTTCCTGTTCTGGAAGGCGCACGGTGAGGACACGATGAGTTTCGCGCTTGGTGCGCTGGACGAGCCGACCGGCGTGAGGCTGGAGAAGCATATCTTTGTCGCGGACAAGGGTGACTATTACGACATCGCGGACGGGTTGCCGCAGAAAGAGTGAGCGAGGGGAGACATGGCTGAGATACCAACGACCGCACGCGTGGTCATCATCGGCGGCGGCGCCGTGGGGGCGTCCTGCCTCTATCACCTGGCGCGCGCGGGCTGGACCGACAGCGTCCTGCTGGAGCGCAACGAGCTGACAGCGGGCAGCACCTGGCACGCGGCGGGCAACGTGCCCACCTTTTCCACGAGCTGGTCGGTGATGAACATGCAGCGCTACTCGACCGAGCTTTATGCGCGGCTCGGGGCCGAGGTCGATTACCCGATGAACTATCACCAGACGGGCTCTATCCGGCTGGCGCATTCGCGCGAGCGGATGCAGGAATTCGAGCGCGCCAAGGGGATGGGCAAGCACCAGGGGATGGACCTCGAAATCCTCGGGGTGGGTGAGATCAAGGCGCGCTATCCCTTCATCGAGACGCATGACTTGCACGGCGCGCTCTATGACCCCAACGACGGCGATATCGACCCCGCGCAACTGACGCAGGCGCTGGCCAAGGGGGCGCGGGAGATGGGCGCGCGCGTGCTGCGTTTCTGCCCCGCTACCGGCGTGCGGCGCGAGAACGGCGAATGGATCGTCGAGACGGAGAAGGGCGAGATCCGCTGCGAGATCGTGGTGAACGCCGCGGGCTATTACGCGCAGCGCGTCGGCGAATGGTTCAAGCCCTATGGCGGGCGGACCGTGCCGATGATGGTGATGAGCCATCAATACCTTCTGTCCGAGGAAATCCCCGAGATCGAGGCGTGGTCGAAGGAGCAGGGCCGCAAGCTGCCGCTGTTGCGTGACGTCGATGTCTCCTACTACCTGCGGCAGGAAAAGCACGGCTTTAACCTTGGGCCTTACGAGCCGCGCTGTCGCGCCCATTGGGCTGACCCGAGCGATCCCATGCCCGACGATTTCAGCTTTCAGCTCTGGCAGGAGGATATCGACCGGATCGAGGAGATCGTGACCGACGCGATGGCGCGGGTGCCGCTCTTGGGCACCTCGGGGATCAGCAAGATCATCAACGGGCCGATCCCCTATGCGCCGGACGGGATGCCGCTGCTTGGCCCCATGCCGGGGGTGCCCAATGCGTTCGAGGCCTGTGTGTTCACCTTTGGCATCGCGCAGGGCGGTGGCGCGGGCAAGGTGCTGGCCGAATGGGTGACGGAAGGCGCGCCCGAGTGGGACATGTGGTCGTGCGACCCGCGCCGCTACACCGATTACACCGATCACGCGTATTGCGTGGCGAAGGGGATGGAAGTCTATGGCCACGAATACGCCATGCATTTCCCCTGGCACCGCTGGCCGGCTGCACCCGACCGCAAGCTCAGCCCCGTGCATGACCGGATCAAGGAAATGGGCGGCCAGATGGGCGACTATAACGGCTGGGAGCGCGCCAACTGGTTTGCGCAGCCGGGAGATGACACGTCTGAAGAGGCCACGCAGACCTGGGACCGCGCGGGGCCGTGGGAGCCGCGCATCCGGCAAGAATGCGAGGCGGTGAGAGACCATTGCGGCGTGCTCGACCTGCCCGGTTTCTCGCGGTTCAAGGTGCAGGGGCCGGGGGCCGATGACTGGCTTCGCGGGCTGGTCACGGGGGCCTTGCCAAAGGTGGGGCGCGTGGGGCTCGTGTATTTCGCCGACGACCGGGGGCGCATCGTCACCGAGATGTCGGTGACGCGCGAGGCCGAGGACCTGTACGTGCTGGTCACCGCCGCGTCTGCGCAATGGCATGACCGCGAATGGCTGGAGCGGCACATGCCCGAGGGGGCCGGTTTCACGCTGGAGGACTGGACCGACCGGATGTCGACCCTGATCGTCACCGGACCGAAATCGCGGGACGTGCTCAGCCCCCTCACCAACGCCGACCTGTCCCTGCCGTGGCTCAGCTTTCAGGAGGCGGAGGTGGCGGGGCGATGGGCCGCGCTGCTGCGGGTCTCGTTCGCCGGCGAACTCGGCTGGGAAATCCATGCGGAAAACGCCGATATCCCGGCGATCTACGAGGCGGTCGTCGACGCGGGAGCAAAACCCTTTGGCATGTGGGCGCTGAACTCCTTGCGCATCGAGAAGGGGTATCGCGCGTGGAAAGGGGACCTCTCGACCGATTACTCGATGCTGGAGGGCGGGCTTGACCGTTTCGTGAAGCTCGACAAGCCGCAGGAGTTTCCCGGCAAGGCGGCGCTTCTGGCCGAGAAGCAGCGTGGGGTGACGAAACGGTTTGCACCGCTGATCGTCGAGGCGGGGGCGGCGGATGCGCCCTACATGTCGACGATCTGGCACGGGGGAGAGATCGTGGGTGAGACCACCTCCGGGGCCTGGGGCTACCGGGTCGGGGCGTCGGTGGCGCTAGCCATGCTGCGCGCGGACCTCGCGGTTCCGGGCACAAAGGTGGAGGTTGAAATCTACGGCGAGCGGTGCCCGGCGGTGGTGCAGCCCGACGCGCCGCTGTGGGACCCGGAGAACGAGAGGCTGCGCGCGTGACCCTGCCCGCCATCATGCGCGGCGTGTACCTTACCCGCCACGGCGGGCCCGGGGCGCTCGACTGGCGCGAGGATATCCCCGTGCCGCGACCCGGACCGGGCGAGGTGCTGGTCCGGGTGCTGGCGGCGGGGGTGAACAACACCGATATCAACACGCGCGAGGGCTGGTACGCGGCGGAGGTGACGGGGGCCACGGGCGAGACCGGCGAGGGTGTCGAGGCCGGGGGCTGGTCGGGGGCGCTGCGCTTTCCGCTGATACAAGGCGGCGACCTGTGTGGCGAGGTGGTGGCGCAGGGCGCGGGCGTCACCACCCCGGCGCGGGGCGCGCGCGTCACCTGCCCCATCAACATCCCCCGCCCGACGCCGGACAACCCGGTGGGTTTCGTCGCCCTCGGCTCGGAGATCGACGGGGCCTTTGCCGAGTATTGCCTGATGAGGGCCGACGACCTGCATGACGTGAGCGACGCACCGCTCTCGGACGTGGAAATCGCGGCCATCCCCTGCGCCTTCGGCACCGCGCTGGGGTTGCTCGACCGGGCGGGCGTGGCGGCGGGACAGAAGGTGCTGATCACCGGGGCCTCGGGCAATGTCGGCCTCGCGGCGGTGCAACTGGCGGCCATCATGGGCGCGCGGGTGACCGGCATCGCCGCCCCCGCCAAAGCGGAGATCGTGAAGGAAGAAGGCGCGGTCGAGGTGATCGCTCGTGACGCCCCGCTGCCCGAAGACCGCTTCCACGCGGTGATCGACCTCGTGGGCGGCCCCGCCTTCCCCGCGTTCATCGACGCGCTGCGTCCCGGCGGGCATTACGCGGTGGCGGGTGCCATCGCCGGACCGATGGTCAGCGCCGATCTGCGCCGCATCTACCTGCGCGATATCACCATCCACGGCTGCACCTACCAGTCTAGCTACGTCTTTGCCCAGCTGATGGATATGGTGCGCAATGGCGAGGTTCGTCCGCGCATCAAAGCCACCTATCGGCTGCGCGACATCGCCCGCGCGCAGGAGGATTTCCAGGCCAAGGCCGATGCCGGCAAGCTGGTCCTGCTGCCACAGGAGACCGCTACATGACTGCAATCACGTTGCTTGACGGCTCCATCGGGCAGGAGCTTGTGAAACGCTCCGGCGATCGGGCGACACCGCTGTGGTCCACGCAGGTGATGATTGACCACGGCGACCTCGTGCGGGAGGTGCATGACGCCTATTTCGCCGCCGGGGCCACGGTGGCCACCACCAACACCTACGCGGTGCTGCGCGACCGGCTGGCGCGGGTGGGGCTGGAGGATCAGGTGGCCCGCCTTGCCGAGACCGCCGTAACCGCCGCCTGTGCCGCGCGCGACGCGCACGGATATGGCCGCGTGGCCGGGGCGCTTGGGCCGCTGGTGCAATCCTATCGCCCCGACCTCTGCCCCCCTGCCGAGGAAGCCGCGCGCATCTATGCCGAGCCGGTGGCGGCGCTTGCGCCCGGTGTCGACCTGCTGTTGCTGGAAACCATGAGTTCGGTCGATCAGGCGCGCGGCGCGCTGATGGCCGCGCGCAAGACCGCCCTGCCCGTCTGGCTCGCCGTGTCGGTGATGGACGACGACGGCACGCGCCTGCGCTCGGGCGAGCCGCTTGGGGCGCTGGCCCCGCTTATCGCCGAGATGCCGCCCGATGCGATCCTGCTCAACTGCTCGCCGCCCGAGGCGATCACGCAGGGGCTGGGCGAAATCGCGGCGTTTGGCCTGCCCTTCGGGGCCTATGCCAATGGCTTTACCCGGATCAGCGACGGCTTTCTCGGCGCCGCACCCACGGTCGACGCACTTGAGCAACGCACCGACCTCAGCCCCGCCGTCCATGCCGAGGCGGCGATGGGCTGGATCGCGCAGGGTGCCACCATCGTCGGCGGCTGCTGCGAGATCGGCCCCGCCCATATCGCGGAGCTGGCGCGACGTATCCGCGGGGCAGGCCATGACATCGTCTGACCCGCTGTTTCTTCTTGCCGGAAATACTCCGGCCCAACCATGACACGAGGTGAATCATGACCGATCTTCCAACGCAGGCCCGCGTGGTCATCATCGGCGGCGGCGTAGTGGGCTGTTCCGTCGCGTATCACCTGACCAAGCTGGGCTGGAGCGACGTGGTGCTGCTGGAGAGAAAGCAACTGACCTCCGGGACCACATGGCATGCCGCGGGGCTTATCGGGCAGCTCAGGGCCACCGCCAACATGACGCGCCTCGCGCGCTATTCGGCGGAGCTTTATACCGGGCTGGAGGCCGAGACCGGCATCGCCACCGGCTTTCGGCAGGGGGGGGCGATCTCGGTGGCGCTGACCGCTGACCGCCGCGAGGAACTGATGCGCAGCGCCGCGATGGCGCGCGCCTTTGGCGTGCCGGTTGAGGAGCTGAGCCCCGCCGAGATCAAGGACCGTTACCCGCATATCAACCTCGACGGCGTGACGGGGGGCGTGTGGCTGCCGACCGACGGGCAGGCCGACCCGGCCAATATCGCGCTGGCGCTGGCCAAGGGGGCGCGCAACCGGGGCGCGCGGGTGGCCGAGCGGGTGAAGGCGACGGGCATCGCGCGGCAGGGCCGCCGCGTGACCGGCGTGGACTGGCAAGGCGAGGATGGAAGCAGCGGCCATATCGCCTGCGACATGATCGTCAATTGCGCGGGGATGTGGGGCCGCGAGGTGGGGCGGATGTTGGGCACCAACGTGCCGCTGCATGCCTGCGAGCATTTCTATATCGTATCCGAGCCGATCGCGGGGCTTTCGCAGCTTCCGGTCCTGCGGGTGCCGGATGAATGCGCCTATTACAAGGAGGATGCGGGCAAGATGATGCTCGGGGCGTTTGAGCCCAATGCCAAGCCGTGGGGGATGGCGGGCATTCCCGAGAGTTTCGAGTTCGATCAGTTGCCGGAGGATTTCGACCATTTCGAGCCGATCCTCGAGGCGGCCGTCAACCGGATGCCGATGCTGGCCGAGGCGGGGATTCACACGTTCTTTAACGGTCCAGAAAGCTTTACCCCCGATGATGCCTATCACCTGGGGCTGTGCCCCGAGATGGACAACGTCTGGGTGGCCGCCGGGTTCAACTCCATCGGCATCCAATCGGCGGGCGGTGCGGGGCATGCGCTGTCGCAATGGATGGAGGATGGCGAGAAGCCATTTGACCTGGGCGACGTGGATATCGCGCGGATGCAGCCGTTTCAGGGCAACCGGCAGTACCTCTATGAGCGGTCGAAAGAGACGCTCGGCCTGCTCTATGCCGATCACTACCCCTACCGGCAGAAGGCTACCGCGCGTGGCGTGCGGCGCACACCGCTTCACGCGCAATTGCTGGCGCGTGGCGCGGTGATGGGCGAGGCGGCGGGATGGGAGCGCGCCAACTGGTTCGCCCGCGAGGGGCAGGAGCGTGCCTATGCCTATTCCTGGGGCCGCCAGAACTGGTTCGACAATGCCGCCGCCGAGCATCGGGCGATCCGCGAGGGCGTGGGCCTCTACGACATGTCGAGCTTTGGCAAGCTGCGGGTGGAAGGGCCGGAGGCGGAGGCGTTTCTCAACCATGTCTGCGGGGCGGATATGTCGGTGCCGGTGGGGCGTATCGTCTATACGCAATTCCTCAACCCGCGGGGCGGGATCGAGGCCGATGTGACCGTCACGCGGCTATCGGAGACCGCCTATCTGGTGGTCACCCCTGCCGCCACGCGGCTGGCGGACGAGACCTGGCTGCGTCGGCATCTGGGGGGCCGGATGGTCGTGATAACGGACGTCACCGCCGCCGAGGGCGTGCTGGCGGTGATGGGGCCGAAGGCGCGCGACCTGATGAGCGCGGTCTCGCCCGATGACATGTCGAACGAGGCGCATCCCTTTGGATGGGCGCGGCAGATCGAGATCGGCATGGGGCTGGCGCGGGCGCACCGTGTTTCTTACGTCGGAGAACTCGGCTGGGAGATTTACGTGAGTGCGGACATGGCGGGCCATGTCTTCGAGGTGCTGACAGAGGCGGGCGCGGATCATGGGCTGCGGCTGTGTGGTCTGCACGCGATGGATAGCTGTCGGATCGAGAAGGCGTTTCGCCATTTCGGCCATGACATCACCTGCGAGGATCACGTGCTGGAGGCGGGCCTGGGATTCGCGGTGAAGACCGCCAAGCCGGACTTCATCGGGCGCGAGGCCGTGCTCGCCAAGCGCGAGGCGGGGCTGGAGCGGCGGATGGTGCAATTCCGGCTGACCGATGCGGAGCCGATGCTCTATCACAACGAGCCGCTGCTGCGGGATGGCGAGATCGTGGGCTACCTGAGCTCGGGCGCCTATGGCCACCACCTCGGCGGGGCCATCGGCATGGGATATGTGCCTTGCGCGGGCGAGAGCGCCGAGCAGGTGCTGGCCTCGGCCTACGAGGTCGACGTGGCGGGCACGCGCGTGCGCGCCGAGGCGAGCCTGCGGCCCATGTATGACCCGAAATCCGAGCGGATGCGCGGCTGAGGTCGCGCACGCGCCGCGGTCGGTCGCATTGATCCTGTCGCCGTCTGCCCCTATAGGCGAGGACAACGCGAGAACTGACCCTGGGGAAACGCAGATGTCCAACGCCGCACTTGAAACCGCCATCGAAGCCGCCTGGGAGGCGCGCGACACGATCACGCCCGCAACCGGCGGCGAGACCCGCGAGGCCATCGAGGCCACGCTCGACGCACTCGATTCGGGCCGCCTGCGGGTGGCCGAACGTCACGAGGACGGTGCCTGGCACGTCAACCAATGGGCCAAGAAGGCGGTGCTTCTGGGCTTTCGCATCAAGGACATGGAAATCCATCCGGGTGGCGCGCAGGGCGGCGGCTGGTGGGACAAGGTCGACAACAAGTTCAAGGGCTGGGGCGAGGCCGAATGGCGCGCCGCCGGGTTCCGCGCGGTCCCGAACTGCGTGGTGCGCAAATCCGCCTATATCGCGCCCGGCGTGGTGCTGATGCCGTCCTTCGTCAATCTCGGTGCCTATGTGGACGAGGGTACGATGGTGGACACCTGGGCGACCGTGGGCAGCTGTGCGCAGATCGGCAAAGGCGTGCACCTGTCGGGTGGCGTCGGCATCGGCGGTGTGCTGGAACCGATGCAGGCGGGGCCGACGATCATCGAGGACAACTGTTTCATCGGTGCGCGGTCCGAGGTGGTCGAGGGCTGTATCGTGCGCGAGGGTTCGGTGCTGGGCATGGGCGTGTTCATCGGCAAGTCCACCAAGATCGTGGACCGCGAGACCGGCGAAGTGTTCATCGGCGAGGTGCCGCCCTACTCGGTCGTGGTCTCGGGGTCGATTCCGTCCAAGGGCGGGGTCAACCTCTATTGCGCGGTGATCGTGAAGCGGGTGGACGCGCAGACGCGTTCCAAGACCGCGATCAACGAGCTGCTGCGCGACTGAGTTGACACCCCGGCCCCACGGCACAAGTCTGAGGCCATGAGCGCGGATCGCGATCCTTCCCCGCGCGCCGGGGCACGCAGATGATCCCGGCGCTGTCCTTCCCGCTACTGATGGCGCTGTTTGCCGGGGCCGCCGGGGTGGTCATCGTCTGCTCGTTGCGGGCGACCGGGCTGGCCGACGTGATCGCCGACCGGACCCGGCTGGGCGAGGCGATCATCGGCGCCACGCTGCTCGGCGCGGCCACGTCGCTGTCGGGCACGGTGGTATCGGTCACCGCGGCGAGCGCGGGGGATGCGAGCTTTGCCATCTCCAACGCCATCGGCGGCATCGCGGCACAGACCCTGTTTCTTGCCATCGCCGATGTGCTCTACCGGCGCAGCAACCTAGAACACGCGGTGGCCGAACCGGCCAACCTGTTCCAGTGCGTGGTGCTGATCGGGATGCTGAGCCTGCCTCTGGCGGCGATGGCCGGGCCGGAGGTGACGGTCGTCGGGCTTCACCCGGTCTCGGTCGTGCTGTTCCTGATCTACGTGACCTCGGTGCGCGTGGGCGCGCGCATCCGTGAAACGCCGATGTGGCGACCGACGCAGACCAGCCAGACGCGCCACGACGTGCCCGAGGACGAGGCCGAACGCCACCGCCCAGTGACGGGCCCGCTGCTGGTCTTCGGCGGGCTCGTCTGTCTGATGGGGGCCGGGGGATGGGTCATCAGCCAGGTCGGGGCAGAGCTTATCGCGCGCTACCAGCTCGGCTCCAGCCTCGTGGGGGCGCTTATCACGGCGGTCGTCACCTCGATGCCCGAGCTTGTCACGACGTTGACGGCGATCCGGCGCGGCGCATTGCAACTGGCCGTGGGCGGAATTATCGGCGGCAACACCTTCGACGTGCTGTTCCTGGTGCTGTCGGATATCGCCTATCGCGAAGGCTCGATCTATCACGCGATGCAGGCGGCGGACGTGTTCTGGATCGCGGTCGGCCTGCTGATGACCTCGGTCCTGCTGGCGGGCCTGATCCTGCGGCAGAAACACGGGCCGGCGCGGATCGGGGTCGAGAGCGTCCTGCTCTTCGCGATCTATATCGGGGCGGTCACGGTGCAGGTGTTCGCGCAGGGCTGAGACCGGGCGATAAGGGCCGGGCACGGCTTGACATGCGACGGGCGTCGGCGCATGTCGCGCGGATGAGCAGGGACACGACACAACAGGTCTATACCCTCGTCGTCGAGGTCGGGCGCAAGGCGGGCGACGGGCTGCCGGACGCGGCCACCGGCGCGGCGCTGATGGTCTATGCCTCGGGCGTGGACGAGGCCGAGGCGGTGCGCGAGGCGGTGGCGATTCTCAAACAGGCGGGGATGGCGCCGCTGGACGTGACCGGACACGGCACATGCGAGGAGCGCGAGGCAGAAGGCCACGAGATCGACACGGAGGAGCGCGCGCTCATGGCCCGCGCCCGCGACGAGAACGCGGTGATCGTGGCGCAGGTGACGCCGTTTCACGACTGAGGCCGATGCCGGGCTTGTCTTGACGGTCTGTTAAGGGCTATGTTCTAGTCTTGTTCACCATGACAGTACGGGGGGAGTCCATCAAGATGTCGGCTATGGAGCATCCCGCCACACAAGACCTGCGCCGTTTCCTGGGGCAAGACCGGTTCGGCTGTGTCATGGCCGACCCGCCGTGGCGATTCACCAACCGCACCGGAAAGGTCGCGCCGGAGCATAAGCGCCTGTCGCGCTATCCCACCATGACGCTGGGCGAGATTTGCGCGCTGCCGGTGGCCGAGTATCTGACCGACGCGGCGTGGGGTTCTATTTTCGCAACGTGACGGAAGTTCATGAACGTAACGTTTACTCCAATCTGACACCACTCTGAGTTTGGTCTGAATTTGGATCTGTTCATAGATCAAAACTCCCACTACACGAGTCGCAGTCAAGGAACGTCTGAAAAACCTGCGACTTTCTGCCTAATCTGATAGGTTTGGGGCGTCCGCCAGAGGAGTCCTGCCGATGCCGAAACAGCCCGCCTTTCCCAGCCTGCGTGATGCGATGAAGAAGA
>NZ_PVWS01000031.1:0-51615 GCF_004126395.1 Roseovarius sp. A46
CTTGAATGCCGGGCTGTGATTCCGGCGCGGTCGTCTTGTCATGGTCATCTCCTCGCTTGCAGCATCATGCTGCTGTTGCGCGGAAAATCCACTTATCCCAGCTGTTCAGATTTGCGCAGCCACATCTCAACATGACCCGAACAGCCCTGGAGGGGTTTGGCAAACAACTTCTCAAATCAGACGAGGTGGTGATCGAGGCGACCGGCAATTGTATGGCCGTGTCGCGCGTGTTGACGTCATATGTGAAGCGGGTTGTGATCGCCAACCCACTTCAGGTGAAGGCCATCGCCCACGCGCATGTGAAGACCGACAAGGTCGATGCCGCGACGCTGGCGAGCCTGCATGCCGCCGGTTACCTGCCTGCGATCTTGTCGGCATCGCTCCGGTGACGACGACGCGACGCGTCCGTGGCAGAGAGGACTTCAATCTCGGGTCTGAACTTATGGTCGGCCATAAGGTCGGACTTAGCACCGCCACCGAAAGTGCGTCAGACGGCCTCCGCCGGAGGGATACCACCCGCCGCGATACGCCGCCTTTTCAAACTCCGTCACCCATTTCCCGGCATAGCTCTCGGTCGACTCCTCTCAGTACTACCCGATCAGGTCAAATCCGAACGTACTTCAGACTTTCCTTGTCACTCGGAGACTTTGTGTACACTGAGAATAGTGTCATAAACATGCGCAGCGGCGAGCGTGTGTCGTAAGCCTTCATGGCGTGATACACATATTGTGACATCAAAACTGAAGAGATCAGCCCGAATAATGCGCATTTCCTGACGCTCAACCCAGTAACGTGCGTAAACTTCAGGCAAGAAGCCGACGTAATTGCCGCTCAGTATGAAATGCGCAATCCCCTCCATCTGATGCGAGACAGCGAGGGCGGGGCGATTGAAAGAAGAAGAATATGGCGTAAGGGGTGACACAAATCCGCGCCGCACGGAGCCTTGCTCTGCGATCAGTTCCGGCGTCATTTCATCCTCATCCAGATCGAACAGGGGATGACCTCTGCCGCAGATTAGTCGTTGTTTCTCGACGAAGAGCGGCACTTGCGATACGCCTTTGCGAGCTTGGAACTGAGGCGTGATCGCCAAGTGGACTTGCCCGCGCACGAGTTGCTCCTCGATATGGTCGGGTGGGCCGATCCGAAGCACGATTTTCAGGTCTTCTGCTGCCGCGATTGCGATGCGGATCGCATCCCGCAGACGACAGTCGGTGTTGGTGATAAGGTTGTCGACCACCCCGATCGCCACCTCTCCAACGATCCGCTCCTTGAGCTGCCCTATCTGTGCATGACACTCATCGATTGATGAGAGCATGGTTCGCGCCGCATCATATACGGCTAGGCCACGCGCAGTCAGCGCGAACCCGGCACGTCCGCGACTGCACAGTTTGAATCCGAGCCGCGTTTCCAAATTGGACATATGCGTGCTGATGGTGGAGCGCGACAGGTTCAACTCAGCCTGCGCCAAAGCGAAACCGCCACATTCCACGATCGTGCAAAAAACGCGCAAAAGTTTGATGTCAACGTCTGCGATTGGCGAGCTTGGCATTTATGTATGAACATCTCGAACTGAATTTCTATAAGTTGACGTTTATTGAACAATCATCATGTGTCAACCTTCCTGTCATACAGCAAATAGGGAGTAGGCTGATGAAGCCAAAAGACACGGAATTTCAGCCCATTCCAGGTATGAAGACTGCGCGTTTTGCCGGAATGCCGACCTTTATGCGCCTTCCCCATCTGGAACTGGACAGCCCTCGGGCGTCCAAGACAGACATTGGCATTGTCGGCGTTCCCTTTGATGGCGGTACCTCGAATCGGCCGGGACCGCGCCACGGGCCGCGGCAGTTGCGCGATCTGTCCACGATGATCCGAACCACCCATCCGCGCAGCGGAGTAAACCCTTTCGCACTCGTCAATTGCGCCGATCTGGGGGATGCGCCAGTCAACCCGATCGACGTCATGCAAAGCCTCGATCTGATCAGCGGTTTCTACAACGAGATGTCGGACAAGGGCATTGTGCCGTTGTCGGCGGGGGGGGATCATCTGATTTCCTACCCGATCCTGCGTGCGCTGGGCCGCGAGGGGGCCGTGGGGATGATTCATTTCGATGCGCATACCGATATGAACGATGCCTATTTCGGGGACAGCAAGTATACGCATGGCACCCCGTTCCGGCGCGCGATCGAGCAGGGGTTCCTGGACCCCGAGCGGACGATCCAGATTGGCATTCGCGGAGTGAAATATGAAGCTTCTGATTTTGACTGGGCGCTGGACCAGGGAGTCAGGATCGTTGAAATCGAGGAACTGTTCGAGCGTGGCGTGCCGTCGGTCATGGAAGAAGCGCGAAAGATCGTGGGCGATGGGGAAACCTATGTCAGCTTTGACATCGACGGGATCGATCCGTCCTTTGCGCCCGGAACGGGCACGCCGGAAATCGGTGGCTTTACAAGCTTTCAGGCCCAGCAAATGGTTCGGGCGCTTGACGGGCTCAACCTAATCGGTGCTGATCTGGTCGAAGTCTCTCCGCCATTCGATCCGTCCGGTGGAACGGCCTGGGTGGGGGTATCCATCATGTTCGAACTGCTGTGCGTCCTCGCAACGGCACAGAACGCAAGAGCCTGTTCCTGATCCAGAACATACCAAAATCAACCAACATGGAGACCGAAATGAAACCGACGAATTTTCGCATGACAGCATTGGCCAGGGGAGTGTTCGCTTGTGTCACCGCCCTGGCGCTGAGCACGCCAGCCATTGCCCAGGGAAGCCTGGAAAGCGTGACCGCCAGTGGCAAGCTCACGGTCGCGACCGAGGTTGCCTATCCGCCGATGGAGTATCTCGAAGACGGTAAGGTGGTCGGATACGGTAAGGATATCCTCGACTTGGTTGTAGCTGATATGGGGGTCGAACTGGAACAGCTTCAGCTACCGTGGGACGGTATATTGGCCGGCGTTTTGGCCAAGAAGTACGACCTTGTTGCGACCTCGGTTGCGATCAAGCCTGATCGTGTGAAAAAGTATGCCTTTACCCGCCCGCTGGCCGTCGCCCAAACAATGCTGGTTAAACGACATGGCGACGAAAGCATGTCTGACCTCGGCGATGTGAATGGCAAGCTGGTCGGCGTGGAACTGGGATCATCCCAGGCGAAGGAAGTCGAAGCCTTGGACGCCGAGCTGAAGGCAAATGGGGGATCGGGATTTGCCGGTATTCGCGGCTTCAAGTCTACCGATGATATGCGGCTGGCGCTGGCCAGCGGCCAGATTGACATCGGCACGATACCGTCATTCTCGCTGGCCCCCATGCAAAAGCAGCGCCCGGACACCTACGCCAAGCTCGGCATGATCGGCGACGGGACGGTGTTTGCCTGGGTGGCGCATCCTGACGGTGCCGACCTGCGGGACCGTGTCAACGAGGCGATTACCAAGCTCGATCAAGCGGGAATCCTGAAAGAGTTGCAGATGAAGTGGTTCGGCTTCGAGATGGAAATTCCCGAGGATTACCTGCCCGAAGGCGCTCTCTGAAATGTGCACATCGGCCCGGAAGCGCCCCTCCTCTCTTCGAGGGGGCGGGTTTCTGGGCCTTGACCAATCCAGCCGAAAGCATCGAGCATGGACCTGCAATTCATAGAGATCATCCCGAAAACGGGGCCATTGTTCTGGGGCGCGCTCTATACGATTTTTGTCGGGCTCCTCGCTTGTGGCCTCGGGATTGCCGTAGGCACGGCCTTGTTGCTGATGCGAAACAGCCGGTTCTGGCTTGTTCGAAAGTTTGTCGGCATCTACGGCAGCTTTATCCGCGGAACGCCTGCGCTGGTCCAGATCCTAGTATTCTACTATGCGCTTGCGCCGCTATCGGGGATCAATGTCGGGCCGCTAACGGCCGGGGTGATGGCCGTTGGGTTCAACAGCGGTGCCTATGTCGCCGAGATCCTGCGCGGCGGATTGACCCGCATCCCGAAGGGGCAATGGGAAGCCGCCGAGGCGCTGGGGCTGCCCAGGCACAAGATCTGGTTCAAGATCATCCTGCCGCAGGTTTTCAATTCCGTGATCCCGCTCCTGGTGAACGAGTTCACCATGGTGATCAAGATCACGCCGCTCTTGTCCACGATCACGGTGGTCGAGCTGACCCGCGCCTCGCAGATGCTGTACAATGAAACCTTTCGTCCTGTCGAAGTATTGCTGCTGGCCGCGCTGATATATTTCGTCATCTGCTTTTCGGTCAGCCAGTACGGAGAATACCTTCAGCGTCGTTCAATGAAATATCGTCTTTAGGAGCGAGCAATGACGTTCGACTTCATGGCAGTCTGGAACAATCGGGATATCCTGATTGAAGGCATTCTCAACACGCTTCTGATCTCGGTGATCGCGATACCGGTCGGGATATGCATCGGGGTGTTCGTGTGCCTGCTCCGGATTTCGAAAGCCCGGCTGCTGCGCTGGCCCGCGATTGCTTATATCGAGATCATGCGCAATATCCCCTTGCTCATCCTGATCTTCATGGTGTTCTACGCGCTTCCGTTCTACGGCGTCAGGTTGTCGGGTCTAACCACTGGATTCATATGCCTGTCGATCTATGGCGGCGCCTATTTCGCCGAGGTTTTTCGCGGTGGGGTGGAGGCTGTTTCCCAAGGGCAGTTCGACGCGGCCAAGGCACTGGGCTTGAAATACGGGTTTTACATGCGGCGGGTCATTTTTCCGCAGCTTTACAGCTATGTATTTCCGCCTGCCACCAATATTGCCCTGACGATGATCAAGGAATCCTCGTTATTGTCGATGATCACCGTCGCCGAGTTGACCTACGCCGCTCATGAGATCAACGGGCGCACATTTACCCCTGTCGAAACCTTTACGACGATTGCCTTGATCTACTGGGGTATATCAATCGTCTTTCTGAAACTGACGGCTATTTTGCAGTCTCGGATCGAGGTGGAGCACATCAGAATCCCCATCGCCATACGCTAGGCCCATGAAAAGGATGCCGAACTCAATGGAAACAGGTCAGGACATCGCCGTCGAACCCGCCCGCGCCGAGGATAAGACCATGGTCGATATCCGGGGAATGAACAAATGGTATGGCACCTTTCAGGTTTTGACCGATATCAACCTGAGCGTTCGGTCCGGCGAGAAGATCGTCATATGTGGTCCTTCGGGGTCGGGAAAATCCACGTTGATCCGGTGCATTAACCGGCTAGAGGAGCACCAGGAGGGCGATATCATCGTCGATGGCATCCCGCTGACCGAAGATGTCAAGAACATCGACCAGATCCGGTCGGAGGTCGGCATGTGTTTTCAGCAATTCAACCTGTTCCCGCATCTGACCGTGATGGAGAATTGCTTGCTCGCGCCGATGTCGGTCCGGAGAACGTCGCGCGCCGAGGCCAAGCGGCTGGCGCAGCATTATCTGGAAAAGGTGCAGATACCTGATCAGGCCGACAAATACCCCAGCCAGCTGTCAGGAGGGCAGCAGCAGCGCGTGGCGATCGCGCGCGCCCTGTGCATGCAGCCTCGCATCATGCTGTTCGACGAACCCACCTCTGCGCTCGATCCGGAAATGATCGGCGAAGTGCTCGACACGATGGCGGAACTGGCACGGGAAGGCATGACCATGATCTGCGTGACCCACGAGATGGGCTTTGCCCGAAAGGTCGCCGACCGGATCGTGTTCATGGATCAGGGCCGGATCGTCGAAGAGGGTGATCCCGTCTCATTTTTCAACCACCCACAGAATGAAAGAACACAAAAGTTCTTGAAGCAAATCCTGCAACATTGATTAGAGTGCGGATGCGTCGTAACCTCGCAACACTCGCCGACTGAACTGATGCGGTGGATACCCCCTGATTGCTGTGAAGGGTACGTTTCATGGATCATCCAGAATGTGTGGGCTCGCAGCGGGCAGATCGGGTGGATTTCGACCCTCGCGTGCGGCTAGAATTTTGCGGCACGCAGTTCAGTTCGGACGGCGGACAAACGCAATGCTGGATGCTGAAGCGGACCGGGTTATGCGGGGCTGGCCGGTATGAGCGCAACGAGGGCCGCAAGGACACGCGGGCGGGCAGTTACGAGCGTTCGCTGGAGACGAAGGCCGGATCGGTGAAGCTGAAGGTTCCAAAGCTCCGGCGTCAGACCTTCGAGACGGCGATCATCGAGCGGTACCAGCGCCGGGAAAGAAGCGTCGAGGAGGCGCTGATCGAGATGTATCTGGCCGGCGTTTCAGTGCGTCGGGTCGAGGACATCACCGAGGCGCTCTTGGGCACGCGAGTCAGCCCCGGCACGGTGTCGAACCTCAACAAGAAGATCTATGCCAAGATCGACGACTGGCGGCACCGCAAGATCGAGGGTGATCATCCGTATATCTTTCTCGACGGGATCGTGATGAAGCGGTCGTGGGCGGGCGAGGTGCGCAACGTGTCGCTGCTGGTGGCCATCGGCGTCACCACAGATGGCTACAGGGAAATCTCCGGCATCGTGGAAGGCCCCAAGGAGGACAAGTCCGGCTGGTCGGCCTTCCTGCGTCACCTGGTGGATCGTGGGTTGTCCGGTGTGCAGCTGATCGTGTCAGACGCCTGCCGGGGGCTGGTGGAAAGCGCAGCGGAGTTCCTGCCGAACGCTCAGTGGCAGCGCTGTGTCGTGGGGCTGTTGAAAAAGGCCAGGGCCTCTGATTCACTTCGATTATGGAAGGATCGATCTGAGGTCAGGAATGCTGGAGCGGCGGTCTTGCGAACAATTGGAGTTTTTCCTTTGCGGCTCATTACGGGACCTCGTTCCCGACGATCACGTGCTGGCCCGGATCGATCGGGTTCTCGACCTGTCATGGCTGCATGACGATGTCGCCGATCTCTATGCATCCGGTGTTGGTCGTCCGGCCATCGCCCCCGAGGCAGCCCTACGCCTGATGCTCGCAGGCTTCTTGCTCGGCATCGTCCACGACCGCCGCCTGATGCGCGAGGCACAGGTCAACCTGGCGATCCGTTGGTTCGCGGGCTTCGGTCTTCGTGAGCGTCTCCCGGATCATTCCTCGCTGACGCGCATTCGCCAACGCTGGGGTGCCGAACGGTTCCGGCGCATCTTTGAGCGGACGGTGCAGGCTTGCATCGCCGCGGGGATCGCCAAGGGCGAGGTCGTCCACGTCGATGCCTCGCTGATCCGGGCGGACGTCTCCTGGGACAGCCTCGTGGTCAGCCATGTCGATGCAGTTGCAGTTGCGAACGGCGATCCAGCTCCAGATGAAGATAAGACGCGGCAGGCCCGTAACGCGAAGAAGACCGGCAAGTTCAAGAAGGTCTGCCCGACCGATCCCGATGCCAGCATGGCCACCAATGGCCGCAACCGTCGCCTGGAGCCGAGCTACAAGCAGCACGGCACCATCGACGATCAAGCCGGCGTCGTGCTCGATGTCGAGGTCACAACCGGCGAAGTGAATGAGGGCGCGCCGTTCCTCGATCGGTTGGACGCCGTAGCAGACCTGGCTGGCACAGCCATCAAGACGGTCACGGCAGATGCCGGATACGCCTATGCCAGGATCTATGCCGGGCTCGAGGAGCGCCAGATCACGGCGGTTATCCCGGCCAAGGCGGAACCGATCCGCAGCCCGGTGCCGATGCGCCGGTTCCGTTACGATGCCCTGAATGACATCCTCAAGTGCCCGCGCGGCAAGAAACTCAAGGCCGGACGGGCCGTCAAGCACGGGCGCTTCTTCACGTCCCGTGCGCGCGACTGCCGCGGCTGCGATCTCGCCCATCTCTGCCTGTCGAAAGGCCGCAAGAACAAGGCCGTCGTGCTGGGCAATGATTATCCGGCCCTGCTGCGCGCCCGGCGCCGGCGCGAACGCTGGAGCACCGAAGACGACCGCCTCTACCAGCGTCACCGCTGGCGGTCCGAGGGCTATCACGGCGAGGCCAAGAGCTGGCATGGCCTCGCCCGCGCTGTTCGGCGCGGGCTCCAGAACATGCGTATCCAGGCATTCCTCACGGCGGCCGCGGTCAACCTCAAGCGGCTCGCGGCCGCCTTCTGGAGCGCCTTGGCAGGCATATTGCCGCTGTTGTGCGGGCAAATGGCCCCACCGACGAGCTCGGCCCCGCGTGATGCAATCGCGCATGTTGCTCAAACGATGAGGCCAACATTGACGGCGTGAGCTCCCTGAGCGCACCAAAAATGCCATTCTTCAACAGCCCCCGGGTGCATTTCTACCGTAATGTTTTCAGCCTGGTACCCTCGGGCAAGGTTCGCGACGTCAGCAAAATGCTGAAGGCGATCCACGCCCAGGAGGACCACCTGGAAGATTCCTGCCCGCCCCTCAGCGCTCCGTGGCCAGGCCGCGCTGCTCGAACAGCGTGTTGTACTGGAAACGGTTGGCCGGGTGACAGTTGATTGCGACTTCCACCAATTCGCCATCGCTGGAGGTATAGCGACGCGTGATCCGCAGGATGGGTGACGCAAGGTCGGTCGTCAGTCGCAAGGCGAGATTGCGGTCGGCCGTCGCCGCTTCGATCGTCTGATCGACCCGCGCAATGCTGAGGCCATACGCCTCCTCTATGCTCCGGTAGACTGGAACGGAATACGCCCCGACATCGGCGGCAACGCCGCCATAGGACTCGGCGATGTAGATTTCCGTGTAGGCGAAGGGCAGCGCCTCGTCGCCGGAGCGTCTCAGTGCAGAGATGCGCAGCCAGACGCTGTCGTCCGGGCAGCCGAGCATACGAGCGAACTCATGATCCACCACGATCTTCTCCGTAGTAAGGATCTCGAGACGAGTCTCGGCGACATACTGCATGAGGCTGTCTACCGAATGAACGGAACTGACAAAGCGCTTCGGCGCGAGACGGGAGGCGACGATCGAGCCGGAGCCGCGCCGGCGGCGAATGATGCCTTCATCCTGAAGCTGGCGCAGCGCGTCGCGGATCGTGTAGCGGCTGGCCGAGAAGCGCTGACACAGTTCCTGTTCCGATGGTAGCTTCTGACCGACGGGATAGGCTCCCTCGGCGATTTCCTTAGCAAGTTGGGCATAGATCGCGCGATAGAGCGGCATGTCCGGCACCGTCGCGCGAAGCTTCTTCTTCATAGCGTCATATTATCCCACGGCTACGCAATGATACCACCTCTTTCTCATCATAGCCGAGCTCTTCGAGCAATAGATCGGTGTGCGCACCTAGGCTGGGCGCAGCTTTTCGGGGCAGAGGCCGGCCGTCGACCTTGAGCGGCGAGGCCAGCATTTCGAACGGCGCCTCTCCGTTTTCGCGCTCGAAGGAACCAATCAAGTCGCTCTGGCGAACGTAAGGATTTTCCAGCGCTGACTCGATGTCGTTGACGGGCGCGACCGGGACCTCTCCGCTCAGCAGCTCCAGCCATTGGGCCGTCGTCTTTGTCAGAAAGACCTCGTCGAACAGGTCTGTCAGAAGCGCGCGATTTTCGAGGCGCGCTTCGAAATCGCAGAAGCGGGGGTCGTCCCCCCATTCGGGCTTGCCGATCTTGCTGACCAGTGGGCGCCAGAACTTCTCCTTGTTGCACATGATGAATATCCATCCGTCGGCCGTGCGGTAGAGCTGGCTTGGCGTCAGCGAGGGATGCGCTGATCGCGGATCGCGGGACTGGTTGTGGCCCGCGTTCAGATACCAGACAGCCAGATAGTTGAGGTTGTGCAGCGCGGTGTCAAAGAGGCTGGTGTCAATGTCGCACCCGATCCCGGTGCGCCGTGCGCCGTTGAGCGCGGAGGACAGCGCAAATGCCGACATCAATCCGGTCATCATGTCGACGATCGACAGACCGAACCGGGCCGGCGGGCCCCCCGGTTCGCCGGTCACGGCTAGATAACCTGCCTCTGCCTGCATCAGGTAGTCGTAACCGGGCCACGACTTGCGCGGCCCGGTCCGACCGTAGGCTGACAGGTGCGCACATACGATCTTCGGGTTCACGTCCTTGAGCGATGCGTAGTCGACGCCAAGCCGCTCGGGCTGGTCGCCGCGCATGTTGTCCATGACGGCGTCGGCGCTAGCGACCAGCCGGTGGAAGAGCTTCTTGCCTTCTGCATCCTTCAGGTTGATCGTGATCGACTGCTTGTTCCGATTGAAAGCCTGGAAAAAGTGGCTGTCACCGTCCGAAAAGAAGTGCGGTCCGATCACCCGCCCGACGTCGCCCCCGTCGGCCGGATTCTCCACCTTGATGACTTCCGCGCCGAGATCGGCAAGCAGCATGCTGCCAAATGGCCCGGCACCGTATTGTTCGACGGCGATGATGCGCGTTCCGGCGAGCGGCAGTGCTTTCTCCGTCATGGTTGCAGCCTCATTCGATTCGGTCATCCTAGGCTGTCTCCGGCTGCGGCCATTTTGACCAGACGCTTGGCGATGATAACGCGCTGGATCTCGTTCGTGCCTTCGCCGATCACCAGAAGCGGGGCATCGCGATAGAGCCGTTCGACATTGAATTCCTTGCTATACCCATATCCGCCATGGATACGCAGCGCTTCCTGAGAGTTTTCCATCGCCGCCTCGGTGGCGAAGAGTTTCGCCATTCCGGCCTCCAGATCGGATCGCTCGCCGCGGTCGACCTTGCGCGCGGCCTTCTCGGTCAGCAGGCGAGCCGCCTCGACCCGCGTCGCCATGTCGGCCAACTTGAGCTGAATCGCCTGATGCTCGCAGATCGGTTTGCCAAAGGTCTTTCGAACCTGCGCATATTC
This sequence comes from Roseovarius sp. A46, assembly GCF_004126395.1. NCBI lineage: Bacteria > Pseudomonadati > Pseudomonadota > Alphaproteobacteria > Rhodobacterales > Roseobacteraceae > Roseovarius > Roseovarius sp. A46. The sequence goes on from NZ_PVWS01000031.1 coordinate 10,669, forward strand.
GAGCGCCTCTTCGAGCGCCGCCCGCGCCACGCCAACCCCGCGCGCCGCGACATTGACGCGACCGAGTTCGAGCCCCGCCCCCGCGCACTGCATACCCTGGCCCTCGCCGGCAATCAGGTTGAAGGCAGGAACGCGATAGTTGTTGAAGACTAGCTCTGCACTGTCGATGCCCTTGTAACCCAACTTTTCTAGCCGCTTGCTGGCCTGAAACCCGTCGCCTTTCTCGGCGATGAACATGCTCATCCCCTTGTGACGGGGATCGGCCTTCGGGTCTGTCTTCACGAGCAGGGCGAAGCACTGGCCGTAAATGCCGTTCGAAATCCAAGTTTTGGTGCCGTTTACCACATAGTGGTCGCCATGGCGCACGGCTTGGGTCCGGATCGCCTGCAAGTCGGTGCCGCAATCGGGTTCCGTCAGCGCCAAGCCGCCCCGCAACTCGCCGGTGGCAAAGCGGGAAAGAAAGTGCTGCTTCTGCTCCTCGGTGCCGCGACGGGCGACGATATGCGCCATGATGAGGTGGCTGTTGATGATGCCGCTGACCGACATCCAAACCGCCGCGATGCGTTCGATCACCTTCGTATAGAGGCTGGCCGAAAGGCCGAGACCGCCATACTCCTCCGGGATTATCACGCCGAAGAGGCCCAGCTCCTTCATCCGCTCGACGATCTCCTCGGGATAGATGTCGTCCTTCTCCAGCGCATGCACATAGGGTTTTACGTCGCGCTGCAGGAACCTGTCGACGGAATCGAGAATGAGCCGTTCCTGCTCATCCAATTCCGTGTCGCCGGCGGCTGTGGTGTCGTTCATTGTTAACATCTCCAGATTGTCATCGGGGCGTCACCGTTCGGGCTGAGCCTTGCTGAACGCACCAGGTGAAGGGAAAGGCGATCGCGTCTTATGTTTCGCTAATCGCCGACGCCATGGCCGCGTCTCGGCACGAGGCTAGACCGTTCGAAAGACATGAAGACCGTTCCATCGGCCTTGTAGCCTTCGGTCAGGGTTGTCACGATCCCCTGCGTGGGGCGCTTGCGCGACTCGCGTACGTCGAGGACTTCGCTGCGGGCGTAGATCGTGTCGCCGGGAAAGACCGGGTTGATGAGACGGATCTCTTTCCATCCGAGGTTGGCGATCGCTTTCGCGCTGACGTCGTTAACCGTCATGCCAAGCACGATTGCGAGGGTGAGGCCGCTGTTGACTAGCGGTCGGCCGAATTCTGACTTCTCGGCGAAGGCATGATCGCAATGCAGCGGATGGGAGTTCATCGTCACAAGGCTGAACTGGATATTGTCGACTTCAGTCACCGTGCGACCGGGTCGGTGTTCGTAGATGTCGCCGACTTCGAAATCCTCGAGGTATCGACCATAGCTCGCCACGATCACGCGCGATCGCTCCTGTTCCTCGCGTTCCACTCTCTCGTCCTCCCTAGGGCTCAGACTCTCAAGTTGTCCGGATAAATTTCTATGGATGAATCAGATTTGTCAACACATCGGGTTCAGGAAGCGACCCAAACGGGCGACCAGATCTCGCAAGTCAAGCCGTCGCGCCATGGCTCAAAATGACCAAAAATTCTTGTAATAATATGATAATAAGTATTTTTATTCCGAACTTAAAACTTCTGATAGCCATGCCCGGACGTGACGCGCGTGGCGTGGCGAGAAATTTTTCCAGCGGGCGGACTTGACAGCGCCGGACATCTCCGAAAAGTTATCCGGACAACAATTGCAGGCGCTGAGGGAGGAGCCTTATGTCATCTGGTGACGCCACGGCCTTTTCGAACCTATTCTCTTCCATCTTGGTCGGGGAGAAGACGCTATCGAACCGTGCGGTACTCGTCGCCACCGTGACCAACTATGCACGCGCGAACCGCATCACAGAGCGATGGATCGACTTCTTGGTCGAACGCGCGCGCGGTGGCACTGGCATGGTCATCACTGAGGTGATTGCCGTCGACCCCGACGCGCGTGCGCAGGGCTCGACCGTCACAGGCTACGATGACGACAATATCGAAGGCTTTCAGCGGGCCGCACGTGAAACGCAAGAGGCCGGAGCACGATTACTCGGGCAACTCTGGCACCCCGGCCGTCAACAGCTCTGGCTTCCAGGGGCGTCACCCAAAGGCGTCTCCGATCAGCCTGACGCCTATAGCTGGACCGTTCCCCACGTGATGACCGAGCCTGAGCTCGAACGTGTCGTGGAGGCCTACGTCAAGGTGGCCGAGCGCCTTCATCAATGCGGATTCGACGGCGTCGAGCTTCACGGGGCGCATGGCTACTTGATTACCCAGGTCCTGTCCCCCTGGTCAAATACGCGGAACGACCGCTATGGTGGCTCGACTGAGCGTCGCGCGAAATTCGTCCTGGACATCGCGGAGGGCATTCGCAAACGCTGCGGAAAGAACTTCATCTTGGGCATCAAGCTGCCGGGCGACGAGGGAGTGGTCGGTGGCATCGATGTGGAAGAGGCCTCTCACATCACGAGCCATCTCGCCGAGACGGGGAATTTTGACTACTTCGCCTACAATCAGGGCAATTTCAGTCTCAGCCTCGAGCAGCATGTACCCGACGTCTACTTCAGGCCAGGTCATTTTATCGACCTTCACAAGCAGATCAGACCCTACGCCAAGGGGGTGCCGGTCATGGCGGTCGGGCGCATCAACACTCCCGAACTCGCCGAACGCATCCTGGCCGAGGGATACGCTGACTTTGTAGGTATGTCGCGGGCCCTGATCGCCGATGCCGCCTTTATGGCCAAGGCAGGGTCGGGACGTTCTAGTGAAATCCGCCCCTCGGTGTTTGACAATCAGTCCTGGGGTGAAATTCATGTCGGCAAACCGCTGGAAGAGCCGCAGAACCCACGCCTAGGACTGAAGGGCGACGCCGACTGGACACCCGAGCCCGCCGCAAAGCCACTAAAAGTCGTCGTGGTGGGAAGCGGGCCCAGCGGACTTGAAGCTGCCTGGGTTGCCGCCGCGCGTGGTCACAGTGTGACCCTGCTGAGCGCCGGGAGCGCGATTGGCGGCCATTTCCGGGACGAGGCCGGCCTGCCTGACAGGCGCGAGTTCAGTCTCTTGCTCGACCATTATCGCATGCTTCTGGAGCGTCACGGCGTCGACCTACGTCTATCGACCCGCGTCAGCGCCGTGGATGTACAGGCGCTGGAACCGGATCACGTCGTGTTGGCGACCGGAGCGAAACAGCGAAGGCCGGAAGGTGTCGAAGACAGCGGCGCGGCAATCTCGGGGCAGCACGCCATGGCAATGCTTTCCGAAGGCACGGGTCCTGCGGGCCGCGAGGGCGTCGTGGCGGTCTACGATCACGACCACAGCGCGGCCACCTACGCGCTCGTCGACGAGCTCGCCAAGACAGCCAGCCGCATCATGCTTCTGACGCCGCGCACGTACCTGGCGAGAACCGTGAACTACTGCAGCGCCATCGGCGTACATCGTCGGCTTTACGCGGCCGGCATAGAAATCATCCACGCGGCCACGGTCGAACGTTTCGAAGCCAGAAGCTTAGTGTGGATCAATCCCTACACCGGTGTACAGAGCAGCGCGGAGGGCGTTGACCTGTTCGTCTATTCGACGCTCCGTCGCGCCGACGACACGCTCGCGGCGCCCCTTCGCAATGCCGGCATCGAGGTTTCTCTCATCGGAGACTGCATGTCGCCGCGAAACCAGATCGGCGCCATTCACGAAGGTCATGCCGTCGGCAACGCACTCTGAGAGACAATCAGTCGCCTGAGACTTCACAAGGAGGAGAAAGTCATGTTCAGTATAAAATCTTTGGCAGCGGGCCTATGGGTGGCCGCAGCAGTCACCGCGCCGCTCGCCAAGGCACAGGAAAAACCCGACAACTATCCGACCCGTCCCATCAGCTTCGTCGTCGCTTATCCGGCAGGTGGTGGCATGGACGTCGCCGCCCGCACCATGGCCGGCGTCGCAGAACAACAGCTCAGTCACGAGTTCCGCGTCGAAAACCGGACCGGTGGCGGCGGCATCGTCGGCCACAGCTATCTGGCGAACGAAGCCCGGCCCGATGGGTACGCGGTGGGTGTGGTCGCCAATCCGTTCCTCTTCTCCGACTTCCTCGTCCGCGAGGGCGCGTTCGATCAGACTAGTTTTGAGCCAATCGCGGGCATCAACTTCGACCCGGTCGTTTGGGTCGTCCGCTCCGATTCCGAACTGGCCTCGATGGATTTCGACGGCATCATCAAGACGGCAACCGACGCGCCCGGAGAGTTGCGGGTCGGCGTGATGGCCGGCAACGTCTTTCAGTTCGTAACCGAGATCGTGGAAGATGCGAAGGACGTCGAATTCGAGCATGTTCCCTTTCAGGGTGGCCAACCGGGCGTGACCGCCCTCCTCCGCGGTGACATCGAGATCACCAACGGCTTTTATGCCGAAGTCGAGCAGTACATAAAGAATGGCGATCTGAAGGCTGTGATGGTCTCCGATACCGAACGGCTGCCCTTTCTGCCCGACACGCCAGCCATGAGCGAACTCGGCATCGACATTCCGGCTCGCACTTGGGGCGCCAGCCGTTTCGTGACGGTGAACCCCGAAACGCCCGAGGACATCAAAGCCTATCTCGCCTCGTCGATCTATAGCGTCCTCAGTTCGGACGAAGCCAAAGCCGCGTTCGAAGAGGTCGGCATGACTCTGTCGCCGACGGATCGAAACGTGACGGCAAAGAACTATGCTGCTAGCTACGACGCGCTGTCTCAGTTCCTCAGCGGTCCGACCGAATAACTCCAAACGAACGGAGGAGGCAGGGCGTCGTCTCAAAAGGATACGCTGCCCTGTCTCACGCATACCCGGAGGCCCCATCATGCTCGGTGCTAGATCATTAAGCCTGGTCGTCGTTGCCGGTTGCATCGCTTTTTTTGCAGCGGGTGTGGCCATGGGCGATGCGCGCATCACAAGCTACCCCGGGTTTTTACTTGCCGCCGCGATCGTCATCCTTCCGGTCCACGTCGTCGGTCAGTTTCGCCAAGAAACCGACCGAGCCTGGCTACCCAAGCTCCCCGGAGGCCGCGCGAACCACCTGAAACTCGTGGCGTTCGGCGCCGTGTGGCTGATCGCGATCTGGATCATGCCGTTCACCGGCTTCATCGTCGCGATGACGCTTGGCGTCTGTGCCAGTCTGACCGCGCTAGGCATTCATCGTCTCTACCTCACGGTGCCGGTCGTCAGCGTCGTCGTGGTTGCAATATTTGCACTGATTGAGCGCGTCCTTTACGTGCCGATGCCGCGCGGACCGTTGGAGGACGCCATCGGCGGACTTTTCTATCGCATGGCACAGGGAAGCTGATCATGATCGAAGGCGTTATCGTGGGGCTCGAGCCGCTGGCGCTTTTGGCGGCTGTCGTCGGCGTCCTTCTAGGGATCGTCTTCGGCGCGATCCCGGGGTTAACGGCGACACTCGGCATCGCGTTGCTGGTGCCAGTCACCTTCCTGATGGAAACCGCTCATGGCATGATCATGCTGGGCGGCGTATATGCCGGTGCGATCTACGGCGGAAGTATCACCGCGATCCTGCTCAACATCCCAGGCACGCCCGCATCTGTCGTCACGGCATGGGAAGGTCATGCCATGGCCAAAGAAGGCGATGCCCCGCTTGCACTTGGTCTGTCGGCGGCAAGCGTGGGTGTGGGCGGCCTCATCTCCGGCTTTGTCCTGCTCTGGTTGACACCGTTGCTGGCATCCGTGGCACTGAGTTTCGGTCCTCCTGAGTACTTGGCGCTGATCGTCTTCAGCCTTGTCATCGTGTGCGTGATGCTGTCCACCCCGCTTCTGGGCAACGCGCTTGCCGCGTTGCTCGGGCTTCTAATTGCAACGGTCGGAACGAACCCCGTCACTGGGTCGTCACGCTTTACCTTCGGGTTCTACGAGCTAACCGGCGGCGTCGGCATCGTCGCGATCCTGATCGGCTTTTTCTGCATGTCCCAGGCGATCCTGATCGGCTGGGCCGCATTGACGCAGCATCAGAAGACCGACATCGTCTTCGGTCGCGGCGGCACTGGTGGCGCGCTGGTGAAGGCACTCTGGGCCCGCGCCGGAACGCTAGGTCGTGGCACGGGCATTGGCCTGTTTCTGGGCATCCTGCCGGCAATCGGGCCGGAAACCACTCCCCTAACGACTCACGCCCTCGAGCGGCGGTTCAGCCGCGAAGCCGATCGCTTCGGCAAGGGGTCGAAGACGGGTCTCGTTGTGGCGGAATCCTCGATGGCGGCCAATGTCGGCGGTTCGCTGATCCCGTTACTAGCGCTTGGAATTCCGGGCAGCGGGGCGGCGGCCGTCTTTGTCGGCGCCCTGACCCTGCATGGCCTCAAACCTGGTCCACTGCTTTTCGTCGAGCATCCGCAATCGGTTTACGCGTTCTTTGTCGGTTTCATTATCGTTTACTTGACGATCCTGATGATCGGCCTTTTTGCCGCCCGCTTCTTCGCCGTATTGCTGAAGATTCCGAACGCGGTCGTAGCGACATTCGTGGCCGCCTTCTCCGTACTCGGTGCTTATGCCATCAACAACACCATGTTCGACGTATGGGTGATGCTGGGCGCGACGCTGCTTTCCTTTTGTCTCGCGGCACTCAGGATACCGATCCTGCCGCTTGTCCTGGGTCTGATCCTCGGCTTGCTCTTCGAAGAAAATCTGGTTGTCGCACAGTCGGTCGTTCGTGGACCCGAGGATTTGATAGATAGACCGATCGCTATTGGCCTCGCCCTTCTGTCCGTGGCTCTTCTGGCGATCTCGATTGTGCGTCGAAAGCGCGGCTTCAAGCCTAGATCACGTTGAAAAACGGGATTCACATGCCTGCACCGCCATATGAATCCCGTTTGTCAACACGACCTAGGTGTTCAATCCCACGGTTTGATGGTGTGATCCTTTCGCAGGAATGGAAGGAAGCACTATGGGAAAGTCTGAACAACGCCTTCTGCTGCGCCGACGCGCCGATGTGAGGGCCATGCCGGGCATCAGGCAGCTTGTTTCCAGCGGCTTTCGGGCTGCTTCGGCCGCTCGGTTGGTGGACAGGCCAATTNGCGATCGCTGTATTGCAGCTCTGACGGCGTGCGTGGTCGTGGCGCTGCCGTGACGAACTTGTCCCATAGTGCTTCCTTCCATTCCTGCGAAAGGATCACACCATCAAACCGTGGGATTGAACACCTAACCAGTCCGTTCCACCGATGAAATCGGTCTGATTTCCCACCATTCTGTCAACGGAACTGAACCCTCAGGGTGCAATGCCATTGTTTTACTGGCGCGCGGTGGTGCCTACCGTTGCGCCCGCGCGTATACCCTGCCAAACGCTCCCTTGAAATGCGTTGAAAAGGGGACGAGGGTTTGGTTTCCTCGGGCCTGACCGCGTGAGCGGGACGGCCTGTTTCCGCGACGACGGGAGCGCAACCGGAAAGCTTAGCATGGATTTATTAACCCTCGAACATCATGACCGCTACCCCTATGTCCCGATCTGCGACCGGCCCGATTTCACCTGGCCGGGAGGCAGGCGGCTGGCCTTTTGCATCTGCAACAATATCGAGGTGTTCAGCTTTCTGTCGGGCCTCGGCAGCGACAGCGCGATGCCGGGGGCGGGGCAGACCACGCGCAACTATGCCTGGCGCGATTACGGCAACCGGGTGGGCATCTGGTACCTGTTCGACCTGCTGGACGAGATGGCGATGCCCGCCTCGCACAATTTCAACTCGCTGCTGTTCGACACCTGCCCGCAGATCGCGGCGCGCATCCTCGCGCGCGGAGACGAGTTCGTGGGCCACGGGCGCACCAATGGCGAGCGGCAGGACGTGCTGCCCGAGGCCGAGGAGCGGCGGCTCATCGCCGAGGCGACCGAGGCGATCACGCGCCATGCGGGGCGCGCACCCGAGGGTTGGCTCGGGCCCTACCTGGCGCAGAGTGCGGTGACGCTCGACCTGCTGCGCGAGGCGGGCTATGGCTATGTGCTCGATTGGCCGGCGGACGATCAGCCGTTCTGGATGCGCACGCGCGCCGGGCCGATCCTGTCCGTGCCCTATTCGATTGAGGTGAACGATTCGCCGGTGATGGTGTTCCGGCAGGAGGGGAGCGCGGATTTTGAGCGGATGATGATCGACCAGTTTGACGAGATGCTGCTTCAGTCGGCGAAATATCCGCTGGTCTGCACGGTGGTGCTGCATCCCTTTGTGATCGGGCAGCCCTATCGGCTGCGGGCGTTGCGGCGGGCGCTGGCGCATATCGCGGCAGTGCGAGAGGAGGTGTGGATCACGACGCCAGGGGAGGTGGCGCGGCATTACGCGGGGTTGTTTCCGCCTGCCTGATGCGTGCATTCAGGGGCGGCCCTCTGCGGCGATGCGGCGGGCGGCCAGTTTCGTGGCGGCGACGATCTCGGGATAGGCGGAGCAGCGGCAGAGGTTGCCGCTGAGGTAATGGCGGATGGTGTCGTCGGAGGGGTCGGGGTCGTCTGCCAGGAGCGTTTTCACCATCATGACAAAACCGGGCGTGCAGAAGCCGCATTGAAACGCGCCTGCGTCGATGAAGGCCTGTTGGACGGGGTCGAGCGTGCCGTCGGCTCCACCCAGCCTCTCTATCGTGTCGATGCGCGTGCCCTCGGCCATGTCGGCGAGGAAGAGGCAGCCCGAGACCGCCTGACCATCGACATGGACCGTGCAGCAGCCGCACAGCCCTTGGCCGCAGCTTTCGCGTGCGCCGCGGAGGCCGAAGGCGGTGGTCAGCATGTCGATCAGGTTTTCATGCGGCTGCACCGAGGCGGTGACGGCTCTGCCGTTGAGGGTAAAACTTATATAGCGCGTGGTCATCGGGTCACCTTTAGGAGCGGTCGGCGCGGCTGGCGGATTGCATAACGCGGAAGACGGTTTCGGGCGTGAGCGGCGTTTCCGTCACCTCGGCACCGATGGCGTCGGAGACGGCGTTGCCGATGGCCGGGGAGAGCGCGATGCTGCTGGTCTCGCCGGCACCCTTGGCACCGAACGGGCCGGTGCCCTGGGTGTTTTCCACGTATTCGTTGATGAAGCTGGCCGGTATGTCGAGCAGGCCGGGAATCTTGTAATCTGCAAGCGATCCGTTGGTGAGCTGGCCGTCGGAGAAATCCATCTTTTCGGTCATGGTGAAGCCAAGCTGCATGATCGCCGCGCCGGACAGTTGCGCGGTGGCGAGCCGCGGGTTGATCGGGGTGCCTATATCGCCAACACTGACCAGTTTCGTGACGGTGACATGGCCGGTGTCGCTGTCGACCTCAACCTCGGCCCCGCAGGCCCCGACGCCCCAGAACGGCGTCGCCTTCGGCGACTGGCCGGTCGCAGGGGCGGGCTTCTGGTAATCGGGGATAAAGCTGCCGACCCCGACGATATTGCCCGCCTGCATCCCGTATTTCCTGCGCAACAATTCCGAGGGTGGCACGTTATGCCCCTCGGGCAGGCCGAACGCGGTGGCGAGGGCGGCGATCTTGTTGCGCATGTCGGCCGCGGCCTCGCGCACCGCGTTGCCCATGTGGAAGGTGGAGCGCGATCCCAGCGTGCCCATATCATAGGGTGTCACGTCGGTATCGGGGTTGATGACCCGGATGGAGGCGGGGTTGAGGCCCAGTTCCTCGGCGACGATCTGAGCCATGGCGGTATCGGAACCCTGGCCCATGTCAACGGTGCTGATATAGAGCCCGCAACTGCCGTCGGCGTAAAGATTGACGATCGCGACCGATGTCGTCGGCGCGGTGATCCCCTTGAATCCGAGGGCCAATCCGCGCCCGCGGAAGATATGCCCGTCGCGACGGACGAGGGGCGTTTTCCAGTCGAGGATTTGCGCGACGCGGTCGAGGACCGGTTGAAGCGCGGCATTGGTCATCGGCGTCCCTGTGGCCTGCGGACGGTCCTCGCGCAGCAGGTTCCTGCGACGGAATTCGAGCGGGTCGATCCCCAGCTCCCGCGCGATGATGTCGGTGTGGCGCTCGTAGGCCCAGGCCGTCTGCGGGGCACCGAAGCCACGCAGCGCGCCCGCCGGGGGCCGGTTGGTGTAGACCGCCGAGGAGCGGATGGTGACATTGTCGATGTCGTAGGGGCCGGCAGCGGTGAACCCGGCCTTTTGCGTAACACGGGGGCCGATATCGGCATAGGCACCGCCGTTCCACACGATGTCGCAGCGCCGGGCCACGAGCCGCCCATCCTTGTCCACGCCACTCTTGATCCGGAAGGTGCAGCCGTGGCGGGTGACCATGAAGAACTGTTCTTCCATGGTGAGCGAAATCTTGACCGGAAGCCGAGCCAGCATGGAGAGGGCGGTCACGAGCGCCTCGAGCTTGATGTAGAGCTTGCCGCCGAAGCCGCCGCCGAGATGGGGCACCTTGACCCGCACGCGGTTTTCGGGCCAACCGAGAAGGCGGGCGATCTCGATGCGCACGAAGGAAGGGCTTTGCGTCGAGGTGTGGAGCGTCAGCCGGTCGTCGCGCATATCCGCCACCGCGACGAAGGGCTCCATCGGCGTGTGCATGACCGGCTGTGCCTTGAAACTGTGCTCGAAGACGTGATCGGCGCTAGCAAAGGCGGCCTCGGTGTCGCCGCGATCCAGCCTGTACTGGAGCGCGACATTGGTGTCGCGGACGCCCTTGAGGTGTTTGAGGTCCGGAAAGGTGGCCGCGGGCTTGAGCGTGTCATGCACGCGAACGTCGCTGTGGAGCGCTTCGATCTCGTCCTCGACGAACGGTAGTTCCACGTAATCGACGTCAATAAGCTCCAGTGCCTGTTGGGCGATATGCCTGTCCGCCGCCAGCACCACGGCGACGGGCTCGCCCGCGAAACGCACCTTGCCATCGGCGAGGATGGGCTGATCGTGGAAGGCGGGGCCGTAATAGGGGTGCGGGATGACCGTGCGGATATCGTCGATTGTCACAACACGGAACACGCCGGGCAGGGCGGCGGCGGCGGCGGTATCGATGGCGCGGATGCGGGCATGGGGGCGGTCGCTGCGGAGGATCTTGCCGTGCAGCATCCCCGGCAGCACGAGGTGATGGACGTATTCGGTGCGCCCGGTGACCTTGTCGCGGGATTCGAGCCGCGGGATCGACTGGCCGATGGCGTGGCTCGCTTTTGTCGCCGACATGTGCTCAGCCCTTTCCGATTTCGTTCATGCCGCGCAGGATGTGGACCTTAAGGAGGTGGGCCTTGTAATCGACCGATCCGCGGCTGTCGTGCTCCATCGGCGCTTCCGCTGCGGCGGCGTCGCCCGCGCGGGCAAGCAGTGCCGCGTCGGGGCGCTGCCCGCGCAGCACCTCCTCGGCCCCTGTGAGGCGCTGGGGGATGTCGACGGCGGCGCTCAGCACGATGCGGATATCGGCGATCCGGTCGTCGTCGAAGCGTGCGGCGAGGGTGACGCCGAGCGCAGGCCAGTCATGGATCGCGCGCGTCGTCACCTTGCGGTAGGTGGCGCGCCAACCGGGCCGGCGCGGAACGCGGATTTCGGTGATGAGTTCGCCATCCGCGACGTCGGTCTCGTAGTATCCGTGGAAGAGGTCGGCGACCTTCACGTGGCGGGGGCCGGAGGGGCCGTCGATGATCGCCTCGGCACCGAGCGCCGCCCAGATCGGTGGCAGGTCGAGATGAGGATCGCCATGCGCGAGATTGCCGCCGACCGTCGCGACGTTGCGGACACGGACATTGGCGAGAGTGGCCATGGCGGCGCAGACCACCGGGAATTCGGCGGCGATGAGCGGCGAATGTTCAAGCTGCGAAAGCGTGGCCATGGCACCGATGCGGATATGGTCGCCGTCGTCGCGGCATCCCGTCATCGGGTCCTTCAGCCGTGACAGGCTGACCAGCCTCTTGGGGTGAAAAAGCTGCGATTTCATCATCAGCATCAGCGCGGTGCCGCCGCCGACGGGGCGCACCGAGGGATCGTCGGGATCGAGCAGTGACAGCGCCTCGGCCAGCGTTCCGGGGTATTCGATGGTGAAGCCTGCCATGGCCGAGATGTCGCCTCCGGTCGGTGTCGGGGGCCGGTGATCGCGCTCCGATCACCGGATGTCCTTGTGTAGTTGATGCACGGATTCCGCGGTATGTCAAATTTTTGGAACTGGGTATGTCTGCGCCCTTCGCGGCGTGCAGGGAGTGGTGTCTATGGTGCTGGGCGTGGGATGGGTGAGGCACATTGGCCTTTTGCCACGATAGGAATGGCGCGGTTCGCGCTGGGCGCGGGTCGGGGAGCGCGTGGGGGTGGGCATGATCGTGATGGTCGGGGCGGGGCTCGATTGATCGGGATTTGTTTCCATTAATGAGACAAGTTCCAATTATTGCCTGAGTGCGGGGTGGGCACCCGGCGTGGGCAGCGCCTGGCTGAGCGTTTTCGCGAAATGCGCTTCGTGAGAGAAGACTTCTGGACCGGGCAAATCCGGGTAAGCTGTGGCGGTGCAGCGGTCCGTATCCGAGCAGGTCGGCCCGCGTGCGCGAATGCTGGATCGAACTTTGCAGGATTTGAACATGAACGACCGCTTCAAGCCGAATTCGCTGGCCGCGCGCGACGTGGCTTATGCCGTGCATCCGCAGACCAACCTTGCGAAGCATATGACATCGGGCCCCGTCATCATGGAGGGTGGCGACGGCGTTTTCGTGCGCGACGATGACGGGCGCGCCTATCTCGACGTCTCGTCGGGGCTGTGGTGCTCGTCGCTAGGCTATGCCAACGAGCGGCTGGCGCAGGTGGCATATGATCAGATGTGCAAGCTGGGGGCCTATCACACGTTTCGGCACCACTCGAACGAACCGAGCATTCTGCTTGCGGAAAAGCTCATCGAGATGGCGCCCGAGGGCATGTCGAAAGTGCTGTTCCAGTGCTCGGGCTCGGAGGCGAACGACACGGCGATCAAGCTGGCCTGGTATTATTTCGCCGCCAAGGGCCAGCCGGAGAAATGCAAAATCATCGGCCGCGAGCGTGCCTATCACGGCACGACCATCGCGTCGAACAGCGTGTCGGGCAAGCGCGACATGCATGTGGATTTCAACCTGCCGCTGTCGATGTTCCGTCATACCGAGTTTCCCAACTATTTCCGCTTTCACGAGGAGGGCGAAAGCGAGGAGGCGTTCGCCACGCGCATGGCCGAGTCGCTGGAGCGGCTGATCCTCGATGAGGGGCCTGAGACCGTTGCCGCGTTCTTTGCCGAGCCGGTGATGGGGGCCGGGGGCGCGGTGGTGCCGCCGCGCAGCTATTTCGAAAAGATACAGGCGGTGCTGAAGCGGTATGACGTGCTGCTCGTGGCCGACGAGGTGATCTGCGGGTTCGGGCGCACGGGCAACATGTGGGGGACCGAGACGTTTGATCTCGAACCCGACATCATGACCTGCGCCAAGGCGCTCTCGGCGGGTATGATGCCGATTTCGGCGCTGCTGATCGGCGAGCGGGTGCACGAGGCGATGCTGTCGCAGAGTGAAAAGCTGGGTAATTTCGCCCACGGCTTCACCTATTCGGGGCATCCGGTGAGTTCCGCCGTTGCGCTGGAGACCCTGCGCATCTACGAGGAAATGGACGTCGCACGGCGCACGCGGGAGATTGGCGGCTACATGATCGAGCAACTGCGCACGCTCTATGATTACGATTTCATCGGTGACGTGAACGGCGTGGGGCTCATGGCAGGGATCGAGCTTGTGACGGATCGTGAGAGTCGTGCGCCGTTGGACCAATCCTCCGGGGTCATGGCGCGGCTTGACCGCGAAGCGCGATCGCGCGGGCTGATCTTGAGGCTGATCGGCGAGAGGCTCGCCTTTGCACCGCCATTCATCATCACCGAGCCGGAAATCGATGAGATGATGCGCCGGTTGCGGCCATCGCTCGAGGCCGCCTTTGCCAACGTGTGAGGCCCTCGGGCTGACGTGCGCTCAGCGGGTATCGACGGACACGAGCCGGGTCACGGTGTAGCCGTCGAGCCCCTCGGTGCCGCCTTCGCGGCCGTGACCTGACTGTGCCTCGCCACCGAACGGTGTTTCGGGAAAGGAGGCTGTCATGTGATTGACGGCGAGATTGCCGCATTCAAGCTCGCGACCGAGCCGGTCGATGATCCGGGCCGACCCGGTGAAGGCATAGGCCGCTAGGGCGTAGTCGGTCGCGTTGGCGATCTTGATCGCCTCGTCGATATCCGCGACTGGGCGGATCGCCATGATTGGACCGAAAATCTCTTCGTGCATGGCGCGGGCATTGAGCGGCACGCGGTCGAGAACCGTCAGTGGAAAGAACAGGCCCGGCCCGCCGATCCGGGCACCCCCCGCCCGCAGCTCAGCGCCGCGTTCCGTGGCGTCGGAAACGAATTCCTCCATCGCCGTGATGCGGCGGGCATTGGCGAGGGGGCCAATATCCGTGGCCTCGTCCATACCGTTGCCAGTCACGAGCGGGGCCAAGTGCCGCAAGACCGCATCGACGAAGGTGGCATGCACCGGGGCCTCGACAAGGAACCGGGTGGGCGCGACGCAGACTTGGCCCGCGTTGCGTGCCTTTGCCGTGACGCAGAGCCGGGCGGCGCGCTCGATATCGGCATCCTTGCAGATGATGACCGGGCCGTGGCCGCCAAGCTCCATGATCGTCGGTTTCATCTGCGCGCTGGCAAGCGCCGCGAGATGCTTGCCGACAGGGATCGAGCCGGTGAAGGTCACCAGCCGGACTTCTGGCCGGGCGATCAGGGTCTCTGAGATATGCGCGGGATCGCCGAACACGAGGTTAAGCACGCCGGGCGGGAGCCCGGCCTCTTGGAAGGCGTGGGCCATCAGGACCGCCGTGCCCGGCGTTTCCTCGGACGGCTTGAGGATGATCGAGCAGCCCGCCGCGAGCGCGCCGCCGATCTTGCGCGCCGGTGAACTGGCGGGAAAATTCCACGGAGAGAAGGCCGCGACGGGGCCGATGGGCCGCCGCAGCACACTGTGGCTGAGCCCCGGGGCCGCCGGGATGATGCGACCGTAGACGCGCAGCCCCTCGTTGGCATCCCAGGCCAGGATATCGGCGGCGCGATCCACCTCGGCGCGGGCCTGAACGATGGGCTTGCCCTGTTCGAGGGTCATGGTTGCGGCGATCTCTTCGCGGCGGGCGCGGATCAGGTCGGTGGCTCGGAGCATGATCCGGCACCGCTCGGCCGGGGGCGTGTCGCGCCAGACCGAGAAGCCGCGTGCGGCCGCTGCCACCGCGCCCGCGAGCGTCGGCGCGTCGATGGCCGGGGCGTGGCCGATGATGGACTCGGTCGCCGGATCAAATACGGGGATCGCCGCCGCGCCGCCGATCCAGCGGCCATCAATCAGCATGTCGATGTTCGGATAAGTCATGGCGCGGCCTTTTCTGTCCGGAGCGCTGTCAGAGCGTGTCCGGCGTGATGCCGTAGGTCTCACGGGCGCTGTTGTGCGATACGTAGTCTTCGCGCAGGTCGCGGCGGATCGCGGCGGGGTCGCGCTCGGCTACAGGCCCGTAGCCGCCGCCGCCGGGGGCGATCACGTCCACGATCCAGCCCGGTTCGAGCGTCACCGATTGCTTGCTGTTGAGTGGGGTCTCGCGGCCCTCGGGGTCGATCACGCGGACCTGTGCCGGGGCCGCGTCTTCGCCGCCGCAGACGCCGAAGGGCGGTGATATCGTGCGCTCGAAACAGACGGTCGCTTCGGCCCGTCCGTCGAGCACCCGCCAGCTTCGCCGCACTCCGAGGCCGCCGCGGAACCGGCCCGGGCCGCCACTGTCGTCAACGATCTCGTAGCGCTCGACCCGGAGCGGAAAGCTAAGCTCGACGATCTCGACCGGCGTGTTCATGGTGTTGGCGATGCCCGCGCAGATCGCGGTGATGCCGTCCTTGCCGGGGCGCGCGCCCATACCGCCCTTGACCACCTCGTAGCTGACATAGCCGCGCGCGTTTCTCGGGTCGGTGCCGCCGAAGGTGACGACGCCGGAGGTGCCTTGCGAGCAGGCCATGACGTTTCCGGGCCAGAAGGCGGCTGCGGCGCCAAAGACCATGTCGCAGACGCGGTGCGACATCTCGGTATTGGCATAGACCACCGGCGAGGGGTAGCGCGCGTTGACGACGCTGTCCTCGGGGGCGTCGATGCTGATCGCGCGCCATGCCCCGGAATTGGGGGGGATGAGATCGTCGGGGTCGATGATCATCTTGAGCGCGCAATAAACCCCGGACGCTGTGACGGCGAGGGGCGCGTTGATCGGGCCCGCGACCGCGGGCGACGAGCCGTCGAAATCCACCCTGATATCCTGCCCGGATTTTTGCAGCCGCATGCGGATGGGGATGGTCGCGTCGGTGGTCTCGCCGTTCTCGAGGATGCCGTCACCATCGAGCCAGTCCTCGAACACGGCGTCGCCATCGGGCAGGTCGGCGAGGCGCATCCGCATGAGCTGTTCCGAGTAGTCGAGGACATCCTCCATCACGGCGATCAGCAGGTCGGTGCCGTAGCGCCCAGCGAGCGCCGAAAGGCGGGTGCAGGCGCGGGCGTTGGCGGCCACCTGGGCGTTGAGATCGCCCATGCGCTCGTCGGGCGTGCGCACGTTCGCGGTGATGATGGAGTGGATGTCGCGCTGTGGCTGGCCCTTGGAATAGAGCCGCACCGGCGGCAGCCGCAGCCCCTCGCCGAAGATGCTGGTCACGGTGCCGTAGCTTCCCGGCGTGTCGCCGCCGATATCGGGCCAATGCGCCCGCAGGCAGGCAAAGCCCAGCAACCGCCCGTCATGGAAGGCGGGGGTGACGACGTTGACGTCGGGCAGGTGGGTGCCGCCCTGGTAGGGGTCGTTGTGGATGAATATGTCGCCGTCGTGGATATCGCCGTCGAAGGCGCGGGCGACGGCCATGACGGCGACCGGCATGGAGCCGAGATGGACCGGCAGATCCGGGCCTTGTGCCACCATGCGCCCGGCGGCGTCGAAAATGCCGCAGGAATAATCGCCCGCCACCTTGAGCACCGGGGAAAAGGCGGTCTTGGCGAGGACGATCTTCATTTCCTCGGTCGCCTTGAGCAGGCTGTTGCGGATGATCGTGAAGGTCGCGGGATCGGCGCCCGATGTCATGGCGGGCCCCTGGGGGGATTGGTCGGTCATGTTCTGCGCTCCATGCAAATGCAGCCACGATCATCGTTGCGGGCGATCCAGCCCGGCGGAACGACGATGGTGCTGTCGTAGGATTCGATCACAGCCGGGCCGGTGAGCGTCTCGTCCGGTTGCATCCGGGCGCGGTCGTGGATGGCGCAATCGACCTCGCCGGTCCGCTCGAACCAGACCGTGCGGCGGCCCTTGAGGCTGTTGCCTCCGGTGGTGCCGTCCTGGCGAAGCTCCAGCGGCGGAAGCGCGCCGGTCACGGTGAGCCGGAGGGTCATCAGGTGAACCGGCTCGTCGGGGTTGTGATGTCCGTAGGTCTGGCGGTGGACATCGTGAAACGC
Organism: Roseovarius sp. A46; assembly: GCF_004126395.1. Taxonomy (NCBI): domain Bacteria; kingdom Pseudomonadati; phylum Pseudomonadota; class Alphaproteobacteria; order Rhodobacterales; family Roseobacteraceae; genus Roseovarius; species Roseovarius sp. A46. The sequence goes on from NZ_PVWS01000031.1 coordinate 28,060, forward strand.
TCGGGCGAGCGCATCGAGCCCGTCGCGCGTGGCCTCGGTGCCGTCGTAGGGCACGGTCAGTTCGTAGGCCTGCCGGGAATAGCGCAGCCCGGCGCTGCGCGCGACCGACCAGCGGCTTGTGTCGATGCCGGTCTGTTCCAGCATGGCGCGGCCGTCGGTCTCCATCTCCTGCCAGATCGCCTCGGCCTCTGACGGGTCGAGGGTGGCGAGATCGGCATAGAGCGTCTGGGCGTAGTCGCGCCGGATATCGCTGCCGACGAGGCCGAGCGCCGAGAACCCGCCCGGGACCGGCGGGATGATCACCTCGGGCATGTCGAGTTCCTCGGCGAGGGCGGCGGCGTGCAGCGGGCCCGCGCCGCCAAAGGCGATGAGGCCGAACTGTCGCGGATCGTGGCCGCGCTCGACCGACACGATGCGCAGCGCCTCGGCCATCGAGTGGTTGACGATGCGCAGGATGGCCGCCGCCGCCTCGCGCGGGGTCTGGCCGAGAGGGGTGGCGATCCGATCGGTCAGCGCGCGGATGCTGGCCTCTTTGTCGATATCCATCTGCCCGCCCAGTAGCGACGCCGCGTCGAGATAGCCCAGCACCAGGTTGGCATCCGTGACCGTGGGTTGATCGCCGCCGCGCCCGTAGCAGGCGGGGCCGGGGGTGGCGCCCGCGCTGTGCGGGCCGACCTGCAAGGCCCCCGCGCGGTCGAGCCAGGCGATGCTGCCGCCCCCGGCGCTGACCTCGGCGAGGTCGACCACCGGCACGCGGATCGCGTGGCCGGTGCCGTGCAGCCAGCGGTTCTGGTTGCCGCTGCCGCCGACCTCGTATTCGGCGGTCGTCTCGACCTTGCCGTCGAGGATCAGGCAGGCCTTGGCGGTGGTGCCGCCCATGTCGAAGGAGAGCAGCGTGTCGCGTCCGGTCTGACGCCCCATGAGGCGGGCCGCCATGACACCGGCGGCGGGCCCCGATTCGACGATGGCGGCGGGCATGCGCAGCGCCTCGGGCACGTCGACCACGCCGCCCGCCGAGCCCATGACGCGCAGTTTCGGCAGGCCGAGCGCTTGCGTTGCCTCCTGCAGGCCGTGGAGGTAGGAGTGCAGCAGCGGGCCGACATAGGCGCAGACCGCCGTGGTGCTGGTACGTTCAAACTCCTGCACCTCGGGGAGGATATCGCAGGAGAGATACACCTTGAGATGGGGCAGGGCGGCGCGGATCATGGCCCCCAGCGCGCGCTCGTGCGAATCGTTGAGGAACGAGAAGAGCAGCGTGATGGCGACCGCCTCGACATCCATCGCGCGCAACTGCTCGATGATGCGTTCGGCGTCGGCACTGTCCAGCGCGGTGACTACCTCGCCCCGGGCCGATATCCGTTCGTTCACCTCGAGCCTGCGGTGGCGCGGGATAAGGACCGAGGGAGGATCCTGGAAAAGATCGTAGAGGTCGGCCCGGGCCGAGCGGCGCAGTTCCAGCACATCCCGGAAGCCCCGCGTTGTGACGAGCGCGGCGCGCGCGCCCTTTTCCTCGAGCAGGGCGTTGGTGACAACGGTGGTGGCGTGCGACAGTAGGCTGACCTCGGAGGGCACGACCTGCTGGTCGCGCAACGCGTCGCGCAGCCCCTCCATGACGCCGCGGCTGAAATCGTCCTGGGTGGTCGCGGTCTTTGCGAGCCCGATGGCCGATCCGCCTTCGTCGATCACGGCGACGTCGGTGAATGTTCCTCCGATGTCCACGCCAATCCGCCACATATGTCCGCCTCCCCACTGGATTCCCGCTATGAGTATCGGCATAATTCGAACGTTCGTTCAAGAGCTAAGTTTGCGACCTTGCTGATGCGGGACCGGGGCCGCATAGTCGCCTGGAGGAAAACGGAATGACGGCTGACATGACCCGGAAATTGCCAGGAAACGATCGCCCTGCGTCCGCCGAGGACGAGGCGCCCGCCTATACGGAAAGTGCGCGGGCCATCCTCGACGCCGCGGAGCGGCTTTTTTCGACCAAGGGATTTTCGGCGGTCTCGATGCGCGAGATTGCCGCCGCATCGGGGCGGCATCTTGCCTCGGCGAACTATTATTTCGGATCTAAGGTCGGGCTGTTCGAAGCTGCCTTCCTGCGAAGGATCGTGCCGGTGAACGCCCGGCGGCTCGACCTCCTGGAGCGCTACCGGGCTGCCGGGCGGGCCGATCTCGAAGATGTCATGGACGCCTATCTGCAACCGCTCTTCGATCCCGACGAGCCCGACCCGGCGCAGGCGGCGCGGATGATCATGCTGTTTTCCAAGCAGCTTTTGTCCAATCCCGGAGAGCATGAGTATCTTCAGGAATATTACGACGAGGTGGCGCGGGCGTTTATTGCGGCGATTCAGGCGGCGCGTCCGGGGCTGACGCCCACTGCCGTCGTCTGGGGCTACAACTACATGATCGGCATTCTCGTTTTTACGCTGGCCGGGCAGGAGAATCTCGCGCGCATCCCGGCGGGTACCGCTGAATTGGTGCATGCCGACAGCTGCCCGCAAGAAACCATCGCACGGCTCAAGCGCTTTATCTGCGCGGGTATCGATTCTCTCGGCTGAGCGACCAATCACACGGGATTCTCAGGATTGCATCGCCCGTTGGTGCCGCCGCGCCGGGGCGTTTCGCCTGTCCTTAGCGATGGCGGCCGATTGCGTGCTTGATTCATGAATGCGCTTGTGTACACTTGTATCCAATAATTGATGGTGCGGAGGAGAAGCGCTTTGGTCGAGTGGGATGTCATCGTTGTAGGCGCGGGAAATGCGGCCTTTTGTGCGGCGCTTGCCGCGTCGGAATCCGGTGCGCGGGTTTTGATGCTGGAGCGCGCGCCGAAAGAGGAGAATGGCGGAAATTCCCGCTTCACGGCCGGGGCCATCCGCTTTGCCTATGATGGGGTGGATGACCTTCGGGCGATCATGCCGGACCTGACCGATGAAGAGGTCGCGATGACCGATTTCGGCACCTATACGGAATCGCAGTTCTTCGATGACATGTTCCGGGTGACCGAGTTTCGCTCGGACCCGGACCTGTGCGAGGCGCTGGTGCGGCAGTCTCAGGGCACGATGTGTTGGATGCACGGGCTGGGGATCCGATTCGTGCCGATCTACGGGCGGCAGGCGTTCAAGATCGACGGCAAGTTCAAGTTCTGGGGTGGGCTGACCGTCGAGACATGGGGTGGCGGGCCCGGGCTGGTGGACCGGCTCACGGAGATCGCCACCAAGCGCGGGATCGAGATCAGGTACAACGCGCGGGTGGTGTCGCTGGTGCATGACGGGCACGCGGTCCAAGGCGTCAAGGTCAAGACCAGGACGGCCATCGAGGAGGTCCACGCCAAGACCGTCATCTTGGCTTGTGGCGGCTTCGAGTCGAATGCCGAGTGGCGTACGCGCTATCTCGGCCCCGGCTGGGAGCTCGCGCGGACGCGGGGCTCGCGATTCAATACCGGTGACGGGTTGCGGATCGCGCTGGATATCGGTGCGTCGCCCGCGGGCAACTGGTCGGGTTGCCATGCCGTTGGCTGGGACCGCAACGCCCCAGAGTTCGGTGATTTGGCGGTGGGGGATGGTTTCCAGAAACACTCCTACCCGTTCGGTATCATGGTCAACGCGACCGGGCGGCGGTTTGTCGACGAGGGGGCGGATTTCCGCAACTACACCTATGCGAAATACGGGCGGGTGATCCTGGAGCAGCCGAACCAGTTCGCCTGGCAGATATTCGATCAGAAAGTCCTTCACACCTTGCGCGACGAATACAGGATCAAGCAGGTGTCAAAGGTGACCGCGCCGACGCTGGAAGAACTGGCGGAGAAGCTGGAAGGGGTGAATGCGGCGAATTTCCTCGACGAGGTCCGCCGCTACAACGAGGCGGTGAACACGGATATCCCGTTCAATGCCAACGTCAAGGACGGGCGGTCGACCGTCGGGCTGGAGATACCCAAATCCAACTGGGCCAACACCATCGACGAGGGTCCTTTCGAAGCCTACCAGGTGGGCTGTGGGATCACGTTCACCTTTGGCGGACTACGGATAGATCCGCAGACGGCGCAAGTGCTTGATGTCGATCTCGAGCCGATTCCGGGGCTTTACACGGCGGGCGAGATGGTCGGGGGGCTGTTCTATTTCAACTATCCTGGAGGGACCGGCCTCATGTCGGGCGCGGTGTTCGGGAAGATGGCTGGGACTGCTGCCGCCGCTGCGGTGAACGAGAAATGACGGGCCGAACGGCATGCCGTTGCCTCGGCTGCCGGGACAGCGCAGGCCGGTGAAGGCGAAGGAGAAAGGAGAGAAGTCGCCAGTGGCCGTGCGTGGAATGCAAAGAACAAAAATGATGAGGTCGAGCCGTGATCTCAAGTGACAGCGCGAATGGCGGTCTACCGCCGCGCATCAGCAATAGGGAGACGATGAAATGAAGGAACTTACAACAACCTGGCTGGCATCCGCCGTTCTGGCGATGGGCGTAGCCACGACCCCTGCCTTGGCGCAGACGGAGCATCTGCGCGGGGCGCATATTTTCCCCGAAGCCTTTGTCCAGAGTGGCCAGAACCTAGAGGAATGGGCCAGCCGTGTCGCCGAGCGCAGCGACGGGCGCGTGACCTACGACATCATCCATGGCGGCGCGCTGCTGAGTCTGGGCGACCATGTCGACGGTATATCGGCCGGTCTGGTGGACTTCACCAGCTTCTACCCGATCTATTTCCCTGGCGAGTTCCAGATCGAGGGGGCTTTGACCAACATCATCGACATCTGGTCAGACGAGGTGCCCGACCTGGAGGGTGTCGCGCTTATCCATGCGCAGCTCCATTCGGAGTTTCCCGAATTCCAGGAGGAATACGCCAACCGCAACATGCGCATGATGCTGCCCTTGCCGGCGGACCCCTACGTCATCATCTGCAACCGGGAGGTTACATCCATTGATGACCTCCAGGGGCTGAAGATGCGGACCTTCGGGCGGTATTTCCCGATCCTGCAAGAGGCGCTCGGGGTGGAGCCCATCGTCGTGCCGGGCTCCGAGGCCTATCAGGCGCTGGCCACCGGACTTGTGGATTGTGTCTATTCGACGCCTGACTGGCTGCACGCAAATTCTCTGCACGAGGTCGCGCCGCACATCCTGATCCCCGGGACGGAAAAGGCGCGGCCGCAGCTCTTCGCCACCTCGGTCGTGGCCATGAACACCAACAGCTTCGCGGCGCTGCCCGAGGATATCCAGCAGATAATGGAGGAAGTCTCGCTCGAGATGACCGGCTTCATCGGGCAGGCCATGGAAGGCGTCTACGAGGCGGGAATCGAGAACCTTCTGCGTGACGGTGAGGGAACGATCAACTACATGAGCGAAGCGGATATGAAGCGCTGGGCTGCGAACACGCCCAATCAGCTTGACCGCGCCGCCGCCGATCTCAACGAGGCGGGCTATCCGGGTGACGCGATCATCAGCCGGTACCGCGAGCTTTCGGCGGCCTACGTCGCTGGTGAGTGGCCAAAAGACGAGTGACGGGGCGGCGTTCGCCAAGGAACGGCAGGGCGCTACGCCCTGTCGTTTTCTTCGCCACCTCTGCTGGCCGGCGCGCATTGGGTGCGAAATTTGCAAGCATTCGCGCCACCGCTGGATACAGAGGAGTTGCGGATCATCCGGTTCCGCAGCAGTCTGATGTCACCGTCGTTTCGTGTCCGTAACAGAGGTCATTGCCGTGCAGAGACTGGACCATTTTGTAAACCGGATATCCCTCGCGCTGGCTGTGCTCGCCGGGACCGCGCTGGTCGCCATCGCAGTCATCATCATGCTCGAGGTCACGATGCGCGCGTTGAGCATCCCGCTAATCGGCGCAAGCGAGGTCGTGCGCGTGACGTTCGTGGCGAGCGTCTACCTCGCTTTCGCGCATCTCATTACGCAGGATCGCGAGATTCGGGTCGATGTGCTGCGGGGATTTTTCCCGGCGCCAGTCGAGCGGTTGATCGAAGTTTTGGCCAGCCTGGTGACGCTCGCCTTCTTTGCGATGATTTTCTGGTTCAGCGTCGAGCGGCTCCAGGACAACTGGGCGCGGGGCGTCTACCTGGAGGGACGTCTGCTGATCCCGATGTGGATCCCGTGGGGGACGATCATGATCGGAACATTGATGTCGGTGGTCGCGGCGGCGCTCGCGATCATACGGAAACTGGCGCACCGGGTTTGAGAACGTGAACTGAATTCCGCCTTTGATCGAGACCGGACGAACGAAGGCAGACGCAGGCAAGGAACGGTAAGATGGATCAGGGGACGGTCGTAGCGTTGGTGATGTGTGTCGGCGGCCTGTTGCTGTTCATTGGCGTGCCGGTGGGGCCGTTGCTCGCGTTTTCCGCTATGGCCGGGCTTTATCTCATCATTGGCAGCCTGCATGCAGCGACGAGCCTGATGCTGGTCGCCGGCTTCGATGTGGCGTCGTCGATCACCTATGTGGTGATCCCGATGTTCATCCTGATGGGCGCGATCGCCTCGCATACGGGCATCGTGGGCGAGCTGTTCGACGCGGCCTACAAGGCGGTGGGGCGGTTCGCCGGGGGTCTTGCCGTCGCCGCCTGTCTGGCGTCGGCGGCGTTCGGTGCGGTCACCGGATCAAGCATTTCCTCAGCCTCGGCGATGACCAAGGTGGCCCTGCCCGAAATGCAGCGATACGGGTATTCCATCCGGTTGAGCACCGGCATCATCGCGGTCTCGGGCACGCTGGCGATGATGCTGCCGCCCAGTCTCATCATGGTTTTCTATGGCATCGTCGCGGAGCAATCCATCGGCAAGCTGCTACTCGCGGGCATCCTGCCCGGGCTTTTGTCGGCGCTGGTCTTCTCCGCCGTCATCCTCGTACGGGCGCGGATCAACCCCTCCATCGCGCCGCCGGGCCCGCGCTTTCCCCTGCGGGAGGTGGCGTCCTCCTCGGTCCGGGCGAGCCCGTTCATCCTGGTGTTGGTGGTGTTGGTGGGGGGTATCCTGCTCGGCATCTGGACCCCGACCGAAGCCTCGGCGGCGGGTGTCGTCGTGGTGACGATCATCGGCTTTGCCAAGCGCAAGCTGACGATGAGTCGCTTCTTCGGGGCGAGCATTGACGCCGTCGTGACCTCAGCGGCAGTGCTTTTGCTGGTGATTGGCAGCATCCTTTTCGGAAAGTTCCTCGCGCTCAGCGGCGTCACCACAAATTTGACGCAGATGATAAAGGCGGCGGAGCTGACATCGTTCCAGCTCTTTATCACCTTGCTGCTGTTCTATATCGCGCTCGGGACCTTTCTGGAGGGGATCAGCATTCTGGCGCTGACCGTTCCGATCGTCCTGCCCATCGTGTTGACCACCGGGTGGGACCCGATCTGGTTCGGCGTGATCCTCGTCAAGCTTATCGAGATCGGAGCCGTAACGCCACCTGTGGGCCTCAACCTCTATGCCGTCAAGAGCGTCGCGCCGGAGGTAAAAACGAGCGATATCTTCAAGGGCTCCGTCCAATTCTGGATCGCCGATATCGGAGTGCTGTTCGTGCTGTTTTTCATTCCCGAAATCGCGTTGCTGCTGCCGTCCTTCCTGTAGCGCGGGCTGGGAGTGCTGGGGACGCCGGGCATGTGTGACATGCTACGGTTGTGGTCCCGCGCGACGGTGGTGTATTGTTGTAAGGGAGGGATCGTTTTGTATTAGGGATGGTTTTTCGGCCGATAACTCATGATAATGCGTCGGCAAACGGTTCCGGTGACACAGGAGGGGTCATGCATTGTGGGATTTAGAAATGGTCAAACTAGGTTTAACACATGCGTGACGGTGAGGACATCGCGCGAGCATCTCCCATCCAACCGGATGCGTCCACGTCGCTGGGCACGTCGGTCTACAACGAATTGCGCCAGCGGCTTGTGGATGGACGCCTGAAGCCGGGTCAGCGACTTCGGGAAATCGAGTTGTCGGACATGCTGGGAGTTAGCCGCACGCCGGTGCGCGAGGCGATCAAGCGGCTGGAGAGCGAGGGGTTTGCGGTCTATGCCTCGCGGCGCGGGTCGATCATATCGGAACTGACGCCCGAGCAGGCGGCCGAGCTTTATGCCGTGCGCGAGATATTGGAGGGATCGGCCGCCAAATTCGCCGCCCGCTATGCCAGCGAGTCGGAGATACAGGTGCTGGAGCATCTGCTGGAAAAGCACCGTGATGCAGGCGAGGACCCCGAAACCCTGTCGCAGATCAACCGGCAGTTTCATCACATGATGTACCGGACCGCACACAACCGGTACCTGCTGGGGCTGCTGAGCACGGCGCAGGATTACATGCTCCTGCTGCACAAGACGACCTATCACGCGCCGGGCCGCGCCGAGACCGCGCTGGAGGAACACCGCCGGATCGTCAAGGCGATCAAGGCGCGCGACCACGACGCCGCCGAGGCCGCCGCCCGCGAGCATATTCGCGTGGCGCAGCGCATTCGTATGCAGTTGCAATTCGGGATGTAGCCGCCGGGCAGCTGGTCTCAGTCCCCGGACCATTTCACCGGGGTAGGCACGAGACGGCCTGCGGTCACCTCTGACGTCAGGCTGCGCTTCAGGATCTTGCCGCTCGCCGTCATTGGAAACCGGCTCATGTCGAGATGGTATTCGGGCATCTGCGATTTGGGTAGGCCGTGTTCGGCGAGATGCGCGAGCAGGTCCTGCGGTGAGGGAGGCGTGGTCCCGGGGCGTGGGATCACGGCGAGGCACATGCGCTCGCCCAGGCGGTCGTCGGGTACCGGGAAGGCCGCCGCCTTCCACACTGCGCGGTGCCGCATTGCAAGCTCTTCGGCGCGGGCGGGGTGGATGTTCTTGCCGCCGCGGATGACCATGTCCTTCTTGCGCCCGGTGACGTGCACGTTGCCGCTGGCGTCTATCATACCGAGATCGCCGGTCATGAACCAGCCTGCCGCGTTGAGCGCCTGTTCGGTCATCGCCTGGTCGTCGAAGTAGCCCAGCATCTGGCTCGCGCCGCGCACGCCAAGCTCGCCCGCGCTGCCCTCGGGGAGGGGGCAGTCGGGGTCTTCGCTGTCGAACACGGCCAGTTCCATGCCCGCGCAACAGTGCCCGCAGGTGGTGGTGACCACGTCGATCGGGTCATCGGCGCGGGTGTAGAGAAACGAGCAGTTCTCGGTCATGCCATAGCAGTTCTGAACGCGGATGCCGCGGTCGAGTAGCGCCTCGGCGAGGCGCATCGGCACTGGTGCGCCGGCAAGCTGGAACACGCGGGCCTTGCCCAGCGGCTCGCCGGGGGCGAGCTGTTCCACGAGGTCGAGCCCATGGGTGGGCACGCCCACGAGATAGGTCGCGCCGGTCGCGGTCACGCGGTCGAGTGCGCGCCTGGCATCGAGCGGGCCGTGAAGCACCAGCCGCCCGCCACAGCTCAGTGTTACAGCGAGGCTGACGGTGCCCATGTTGTGGCTCATCGGGCTGAACGTGTAGACCACCGTCCGGGTATCAAAGCCGAAATCCGCGACGATGGCGCGGCCGTTGGAAAGCAGCGTGTTATCGCTGTGCAGGACACCCTTGGGGCGCGAGGTGGTGCCAGAGGTGAACGCCAGGTAACTGATGCGATCGGGATCGCCCGCAGGTGTCGTAGCGCAGGAGCGGGGCGAGACCGCGCCGCCGAAACGCAGCATGTCTGGCCCCGCGTCCAAGACCAGTTGATCGAGCGACAGGACTAGGCGCATGGAGGGCAGGCGCTTGGCCTCGGCTATGAAATCCCGGCCCTCGGGAACCTGCCCGTATCCTCGCTCCACCACAAGGGCGCGGGCACTTGTGCGGTCGAGAATGTCGAGGATATCGTCCGCGTTGTGATCTCGGTGCAGCGAAGGAACGCAGACGCAGCCCATACGCGAGGTGGCCAGGAGGGTGACCACCGATTCCATCCGGCTCGGTGCCCAGACCGCTACGCGGTCGCCGGGCCGAAGCTCGGCCTCGCCAAGCGTCGCGGTCAGCCCATCGACCCACGCGATCAGGTCGCCATAGCTGAACGTCCCGGCGCTGTCCTCGAGTGCCAAGGCATTCGGTTGCGCCCGAGCCCAGTGGCAGAGGCGGTCGTACATCGTCCAGTGCTGCCAGTGTCCGTCTGTGTGGAATTTCCGTGCGGCGGAGACATCCTGCAAGGACAGCAGCCGCGCGGACATCACTCGTCGGTCTCCGGCATATGGCCATAGGCCGCGTGCGCGCCCTCCGGGGTGATATACCCCTCGCGCAGGTCCTTCTCGATACTCTCGCGGGCGCGTCTTTCGGGCGGGCCGTATCCGCCGGCACCGGCCAGCCGGAAGCTGAGCACATCGCCCGGTTCCAGTTCGCGCACCTCCTTGGAGCCGAGATCCTGCTCTTGTCCGTCGCGCATGAGCACCGTGCGCGATAGCGCGCCGGGTTGGCCGCCGAGGAGACCGTAGGGCGGGAACTTGTGCCTGTCGGCCAGAAGCGTAACAACAGCCGCATCGCGGATTTCTACGTCCTTTCGCAGACCGCAGCCGCCGCGGAACTGGCCCGCGCCACCGGTATCAGGCAGGTATTCCAGCCTGCGTATCAGGATGGGGTTGTTGGTCTCGTGAACCTCCACCGGGATGTTGGCGCAGTTCATCACCGGGGCCATACCCTCTTCGCCGTCATGGCCTGCGCGCCCACCATAGCCGCCGAACATGAGGTCATACATCACCCACCGGCTCTTCGACTTGTGGTTACTGCCGATATTGGGGTTGCACCAATGGGTGAACGCGCCGCGCGTCTTGTCTGGGACGGCCTTGGACATGGCGCCGTTGACAGCGTCGAAGATACGCACTTGTACGGAGGCCCGGCCTCCACTGGCGGCCGGGAATGTCGCGTTGAAGAAACTGCCCTCGCGAGCGATCACCTTGACCACCCGCTCGACCCCGGCATTCTGCGGCACGTCGAATTCGGAGATGATGCGGATCGCGAACATGCCATAGGCGCGAGTGTAGTTGATGTAGCAATTCAGCGCGGCGGGAACCTGATCGCTGCTGCGCGAGAAATCTATCGTGACGGTGTCGCCCGAGATCGTGATGTCGACGCACACCTCCACCGGCGGGCTGCCCGGTCCGTAATCGTCTAGCTTGTCGTCGAAGCTGTAGACACCATCAGGCAGTGCGCCGATCAGTTCGCGCGCGCGCGCCTCGGAACGGTCGAGGATGGTCTCGACGATGTTGTCCATCATCTCGACGCCGACATCTGCGAACAGTTCCTCCGCGCGCTTGCAACCAACATAGTTCGCGTTCTGCTGCGCCTTGAGATCACCCAGCACCTTGTCGGGCAGGCGGACGTTGCCGAGGATGATCCGGACGATGTCATCATCGAGTTGCCAGTTGCGACCGATCCTGACCGGCAGGACGCGGATGCCTTCCTGATAGGCCTCGCTCACGCCCTGCACGGCCTGCGAGCCGGGGAACGCGCCGCCGACATCGACGTGATGCGCGGTATTGACCACGTAGCCGATCAACCGCCCCTCAAGGAAGATCGGAGTCATCATGAAGAAATCCGGGAAGTGGCTGCCGCCGAGAAACGAGTCGTTGGTGCAGATCGTATCGCCTTCGCGCAGCGTTTCGGGCGGGAACTGCTTGACCAAGTGCCCCACCACGTAGGGCATCGCCCCGAGATGGCCGGGGGTAAAATTGCCTTGGGCCATCAGCCGACCATGGCGGTCGAAAAGCCCGGTCGAGAAATCCTCGCCCTCGCGGACCGCCTCGGAAAAGGCCGTGCGGCGCAGCGCCCCGCCCATCTCGTCGGTGATGGAGATCAACTTGTTCCAGACGACAGTAAGGGTGACGGGATCGACGTCTTTCGTGGCCTGCATGGTCATCGCGTTCCCTCCAGATTGATTTCAATCATCAGGTGCCCGGTCTCGGTGAGGTGGGCGGTGTCGCCGGGGAGTACGACGGTGGTCGATTCGCGCTCCTCGATCAGGGCGGGGCCGGAGAATGTCTCGCCGGGGCGCATAAGGTAGCGGTCGATGACCTGCGCCTCGACATAGTTGCCGGGCGGGCCTCCGGCCTCGGGGAAACAGGCCTTGCGCGTGCCCTTGAGCGCCGGTTCAGACACGTTCACGTTGCTGGCCATGCGTCCAAGGGAGGCCGGTGTCGCCTGCGGGATCACCGCCATCAGGTGCCAGTCGATCCCGTCGATCGGGGCTGTGGAGTCGACATAGCCGTAATTCGCGCGATAGGCGTCCTCGAACGCGGCCTTGGCCGCCGCGACGAAGCCCTCGTCGATCTCGCCATCCGGCAGATCGACGCGCAGTTCGTAGCCCTGCCCGCGATACCGCATAGAGCAGCCGCGCCGCCAGACGATGCCGCTGCCGTCGCCGGTGACATGGCGCAGTTCGTCGTCGAGCCGCTGGCGCAGGTGGTCGAACACCTCGCGGATCGGGCTGATCTGTGACGCGTCCAGCGGCAGGACCCGGGTCAGGCTGTTGTCGAGTTTCTTGTCCGCCGTCAGCAGGCCGAGCGCGGAGCCGACACCGGCGCCGTAGGGGATCATCACTCGCGGCACGCCGAGGGCGCGCGCCAGCCGTGTGGCGTGCAGCGGACCGGCCCCGCCGAAGGCGATCAGCACATGCTTGCGCGGGTCGCGGCCGCGCTCGACCGAGACAACGCGCATCGCGCGTTCCATATTGCTGTTGGCCACGGAATGCACGCCCCAGGCGGCTTCGGGCGTGCTGAGGCCGAGGGGGGCGGCGATCTGCTCGGAGATGCCGCTTTCGGCCGCCGTGAGATCGAGCGACATGAGTCCGCCGTTGAAATAGTTCGGGTCGAGATAGCCGAGTGCGAGATTGGCATCGGTGATCGTTGCCCGGGTGCCTCCGCCGCCGTAGCAAATCGGCCCCGGCACCGCCCCGGCGCTGGCCGGGCCGACGCGGATCAGCCCCATGCCGGTCTCGGCGATGCTGCCCCCGCCGGCACCGATTTCCAGAAGCTCGATGGCGGTGATGTTGAGGGGCAGACCGCTGCCCTTGCGGAACTTGATCGTGTCGACCTCGAAGGTCGGCACGATGGAGGGTTCGCCGAAATCAATCGCCCCCAGCTTGGCCGTGGTGCCGCCCATGTCGAAGGTCAACAGGTGATCCAGCCCTTCCTCGCGCCCGAGTTGCGCGCACATGAGCACCCCCGCGGCGGGCCCGGATTCGACTATGCGGATCGGGAAGGCGCGGGCGATGGAGGGTGACACGAGGCCACCGTTCGACTGCATGATCTGAAATTCGGCGGAGAGCCCCTCGGAATGCACAGCCCCCTCCAGTCGTTCAAGGTAGCGGTGGACGATGGGCTGCACATAGGCGTTGGCCGAGGTCGTCGTGACGCGCTCGTATTCGCGATACTTCGGCGAGACATCGCAAGACAGCGAAACCTGCGCGTCGGGGCAGAGCTGGGCGAGCCGGGCACCGGCATCGCGTTCGTGGGCGGCGTTGGCGTAGGAATGCAGGAACATGACCGCGATGGCCTTGTATCCGGCGTCCCGGATTTGCTCTGCGATACGGTTCATCTCTTCGGTGTCGAGTGCGGTGTTGACGCTGCCATCTGCCTCGATGCGCTCAGTTACCTCGAAGATGTCGGAGCGCGACAGCAACGGTTTCTGCTTGCCCAGGTTCATGTCGTTGGTGTCGGGACGTTTCTGGCGCCCAAGCAGCGCGATGTCGCGGAAGCCGCGCGTCGTGACCAGCGCCGTTCGCGCGCCCTTGCGTTCGAGGATCGCATTGGTCGCCACGGTGGTGGCGTGCAGGATCGCGGAGATGTCGCCAGGCACGATTCCGCCATCAGCCAGCATGTCGCGCAAGGCGGTGACCACCGCATCGGCGGGCGCGCCGGTGGAGGAGGGGACCTTCCACAGCCGCAAGGAATGATCGCGCGTATCCTCGAGGACGAAATCGGTGAATGTCCCGCCGATGTCGAAAGCCAGTCTGTACATACGTTACACCCTTTGCCCAATTTGCGTCATGTAGATGCGGCACGCCCGATCGCGCGCGATCGCGCCGGGCGGTCGCCAGGGAAATGCACCCGGTTGGGTTATCGTGATATAATCAGGCGAAGGCGCTTGTGTATACAAAAAAATGCAATAGAATGCATCGAGCCGCGCAGGGCCGAGGTTTTCGTTCTAGTGCGCTGAAAAAAAACAAAGTTACGTACGCTTCCCGATGGTGACGCCGCGGGCAGCCATGATGGATGTGAGAGAATTGACCGGAACGGATCGCATCGAGGAGACCCCGGGCTGCCTGCTGTTCGCGCCGCTGCGGCTGCGGTCCGTGACGCTGCGCAATCGCATCATGGCGTCGCCGATGTGCCAGTACGCGTCCGATGATGGGATGCCGCAGGACTGGCATCTCGCGCATCTGGGGCGGTTGGCGATCGGGGGATCGGCTCTGGTCTTTCACGAGGAGACCGCGGTCGAGGCGCGCGGGCGCAAGACCCATCACTGCGCGGGACTTTGGCGAGATGACCAGATCCCGGCCTTTGCCCGCATCGCCGACCTGATCCGTCAGTGCGGTGCCGTTCCCGCGATCCAGCTTGGCCATGCCGGGGCGAAGGCCTCGGCGCATGGCGCGATGCGCGACTGGGCCAAGCTGCGGCCCGAGGATGCCGCCGACGGGCTGCCGCCCTGGCCCGCCATTTCGCCCAGCGGGATCGCAACGAGCCGGGACGGCCCGGACCCCGACGCCCTTGATGCAACCGGGATCGAAAGCGTGATTTGCGCTTGGGGCGCGGCGGCTGCGCGCGCGGCGCGGGCGGGGTTCGAAGTGCTCGAAATCCACAGCGCGCATGGCTACCTGATCCAGCAGTTTCTGAGCGAGGTGACCAACCGGCGCACGGATGACTGGGGCGGGACGCGCGAGAACCGGATGCGGTTCGCGCTCGCCGTGACGCACGAGGTGCGGCGCAACTGGCCCGCGCACCTGCCGCTTTTCTTCCGGGTGTCGGCGGTGGACGGCAAGGGCGGGCTGTGGGATCTCGACGACACCGTCGCGCTCGCGGCAGAGCTTCGCACGCTTGGCGTCGATATGGTGGATTGCTCGTCGGGCGGGCTGTCGGGCACATCGGCGATGCCGATCGTGCCGCGCGTGCCCGGCTATCATCTTCCGTTCGCGCGAGCGGTGCGCGAAAGGGCGGGTATCGCTACGGTGGGCGTCGGCCTGATCCGCGAGCCCGCACAGGCCGAGGCCGCGCTGCGCGACGGCAGCGCCGATATCGTCGCCCTTGCGCGTGAACTGATGTATCATGCAGATTGGCCGGTTCATGCGGCGCAGGCGCTGGGAGAGCCCGATCCATTCGCACTGTTTCCAGAACCGTTCGCCTTTCGTCTGCGGCGGCGCGAGGAGGTGGCGGACTATGCCTGCAACAAGCCCGCGGACGCGCTGCCCTCCGATGTTGTTTCCAAGATCGAGTCAACCTGAATGGACCAGAGCCCCGAGGAGTGATCCAATGCAAGACGGCAGCCTTTTCATCGCGGGAGAATGGACAGCCTGCGCGACCACCCAACCGGTGCTGGACAAGTATACGGGGAGCGAGATCGGTCTTGTCGGTATCGCCGAGCCGGTGCAGGTCGATGCGGCGGTCGCGGCGGCGCGGGAGGCATTCGTCCACAGGCCGTTGTCGCCCTATCGCCGCTACGAGGTGCTGATGCGGGCCGCCGCCGGTCTGGAGCGGCGGCGCGACGAGGTGCTGCGCGCGCTGAGTGGCGAGACCGGCTTTACCATGACCGACGCACGCAACGATTTCGGCCGGTCGATGCAGACGCTCTACCAATCCGCCGAGGAGGCCAAGCGCATCGTCGGCGAGATGATCCCGATCCAGGGAGCGCCCGGGCAGTCGGACGAGCGGCTCGCCTTTACCTTGCGGCTGCCGATAGGGGTGGTGTGCGCGATCACGCCGTTCAATTCACCGCTCAATACCGTGTTGCACAAGATCGCGCCGGCCATCGCCGCGGGCAATGCCGTGGTGCTTAAGCCCGCGACCTACACGCCGCTCTGCGCCGTCATCCTGTGCGAGATATTCGAGGAGGCGGGCCTGCCGGCGGGCCTGCTCAACATGGTCATCGGCGGCGGTGGCACCGTCGGGCAGCAGTTGCTGGAGCATGAGGGCATCGACTATTACACCTTTACCGGCAGCACCGAGGTAGGCCGGGTGATCCAGCAGGCGGCCGGTTTGCGGCGCACGCAGCTGGAGTTGGGCAATATCTCGTCGACGATCATCTGCGAGGATGCCGCGCTCGACGTCGCGGCCGGCAAATGCGCCAACGCGGCGTTTCGCAAGGCGGGGCAGGTCTGCACCTCCGTGCAGCGCATCTTGGTGGATGAACGGGTGGTGGACAGGTTCGCCGACCTGCTGGTCGAGGCCACCGCCGCCCTTCCGGTGGGCGACCCACGGGCCGACGATACCGTCGTCGGCCCTATGATCGACGAACGCGAGGCGGTGCGCGCCGAGGCTTGGGTCAACGAGGCCATCGCGGGCGGCGCGCGCGCGCTGACCGGGGTGCGGCGCGAGGGGCCAGTGCTCTGGCCGGTGATCCTTCGAGACGTGGGTCCGGAGATGAGCGTGGTCTGCGCCGAGGTCTTTGCGCCCATAGTATCGATGGTGCCGGTTCCGGGACTCGATGCGGCCATCGACATGGCCAATGATACGCCCTTCGGCCTCGCGGGCGGCATTTTCACCAGCGATATCACGCGCGCGCTGTCGGTCATTCGCCGACTGCGCATGGGCAATGTTCATGTCAACGACACCTCCAGCAGCCGGGTCGATCTGATGCCTTATGGCGGGTTGAAGGACAGCGGGTTCGGGCGCGAGGGGCCGCGTTTCGCGATTCACGATATGACCGAGGAACGCCTGATCACGCTGAACCCGATCTGATCGCGCGGATATGGTGCTCCCCGTCGGCCGTCTCGACCTGCTCAGCATCCGGCTCTTTGTCGCGGTGGTGGAAGAGCGCAGCATCGTCAAGGCCGCAAGCCGCGAGAACATCACCACATCGGCGGTGTCCAAGCGGATTTCGGATCTCGAAGCGAACTTGCGCACTGATCTGTTGCTGCGCCACCGTCAGGGTGTGGAAGTAACGCCCGCAGGCCACGCGCTTTTGCTGCATTGCCGCGCGATCCTGGCGCGGATCGACCAGATTTTCGCCGACATGTCCGAATTCGGAGAAGGCATGCGGGGGCTAATCCGGTTGGCCGCCAACGAAAGCGCGGCCATCGGCTATTTGCCAGGCGATATCAATCGGTTTCTGGCGCTCGCGCCCTTCGTCAAGGTCGACATGCAGGTTGCGACCAGCCCGACCGTCATCCGCATGGTTCTGGATAATGCGAGCGATATCGGAATTTTCACAGGGCAGGAGCCGACTGGCGATCTGCGCGTCGTGCATTATCGCAGCGATCGGCTTGTGGCGGTCTGTCCGGCTTCGCTGACGTTTGACTGTGAGGACGGGGCGGTGGGGTTCGAGCGTATTCTCGACCACCCCAATATCGGGTCGGAGGCCTCGGGGGCGATCGAGACGTTGATGCAGCGGGCGGCAGGGCGGCTGGGGCGCAAACTGGACACGCGGGTCCGCGTTTCAAGCTTTGACGCAGCCGCAAGACTGGTGGAGGCGGGGGTCGGCATATCCATCATGACCGAAGCGGTCGCGCGCCCGCTTGCGCGTGCGCTCGATATCGGGATCGTCCGGCTAGCCGAGCCCTGGGCGCAGCGCGAGTTGCGGATATGCCTTCGCAAGGGGGGCGAGCAGACACCGTTGCTGCAAAGGTTTCTTGAGGTGTTGCAAGACGCTCCGCCGCCGCTGGATGGAGCGCCAGTCCCGCGTGTCTAGCTTGCGTCGCGTGCCTCCACCGCCGCGATCAGGTCTCGGAGGTATCGTGCCGCCACGTCTCCCTTCAAGGCACCATCCCACATCTCGTCAATAATGGTTTCGTGCAGCCGAAGCGCCTCCTGAGTTTCGGTGATCATCGCGACGCCCAGCCGGATATTCGGTTGTTCGCCGAGGCGGAAGGGGCTGATCGACAATGTCTTTCGGTCACCGGACCGAAAGACCTGAAGTCCAGTGCGGGGCAGAGTGCCCGTCACCAACCCAATCTGCACGCCGATCGGTTCGGCCTCCATCAGGCTTGCGAAATGCTCCACTTCCTGGACCGCGAGCTCGCGCCGCTTGTCGAGTTCCGCCTCGGCAACGAGGGTGCGACCGACAAGGCCCGAGCGCAGCAGGCGTTCCATGTCGATAGCTGAAATCAGGTTGATGATCGACGGGCGGCGTTCCAGATACGCGTTCTTCCTTTCTTCGAGGATCTCCATGATCCGGTCCACGTCGCGATAGAGCCGGTCCCGGTCGTGTGTCTCTCCGGCGACGCTTTCCCGGAGCAATTCCTGCAGGAAACCGCAGAACCTGTCGGACGCGAGCAGGTAGGATATCGGCCCCGCAAGCACGATAATCCGGTCCGCCGTTTCCTCGAGTTGCCGCAGCCGCTCGAAATAGGTGACGGCGGAGGAGATGTACTCGATCTCGACCCCCAGAAGCGAGGGCAGCGACACGCCGAGAAGCTCCGCGAGGCTTAGCAGCGTCTCGATCTTGACGACCTCGCCTTTCTCGAAACGGTAGACGGCGGTGCGGGAGATTCCAATGCGCTGGCCGATCTCGTCGGCGCTGAGGCCTGAGCCGAGGCGAAACGCGCGCAGGCGCTGGCCGATCTCGTCATAGCGCAGTGTGGTGACAGGGGAAGTGTTGCTCATGGTCTTTCTATGGCCGGACGTGCTTGACGGGTGGCCTTTTCCTTCCGCGGGTGGGAACGTATCATTTATGTTCAACGTCTCGATAATGACATTTCTCACCAGTCTTTGAACATGGCGGCGGGAAGGTCAACAACCGGGCGGCATCTCGCGTGGGCCGATGCAAGGGGAGCGGAGCGATGAAACCGACACGTTACAACAACGGGCCGTTGAACGAACTGGGCGTCGTCGATATCGCTGAGGGCGTGGCCCGCAAGGTGTTTTCCGCGCAGGAGGTAGTGCAGGCCTGCTTGGAGCGTATACGGCTGCGCGAGCCCCATCTGGGCGCGTGGGTGTATCACGACGGAGCGGAGGCGCTGCGGCAGGCCGCCGGGGTTGCGGCAGGGTCGCGGCTGCCGCTTGCGGGGGTGCCCTTTGGAGCGAAGGACGTGTTTGATAGCGCCGGGATGCCCACGGAGATGGGGTCGCGGCTCTATTCCGGGCACAGGCCGCGATTTGACGCGGCCAGTGTCGCGCGGCTGCGCGGGGCGGGAGCGGTGCTGATCGGCAAGACCGCCACCGCCGAGTTCGCGGGCACCCAGCCGACCGATACGCGCAACCCGCGCGATCCAGATCGCACGCCGGGCGGCTCTTCGAGCGGATCCGCCGCGGCGGTCGCGGATTGCATGGTCCCCTTCGCGCTTGGCACGCAAACCGGTGGGTCTGTCCTCAGACCGGCGGCCTTCTGCGGGATTGTGGGTTTTAAACCCACATTCGGGTTCTATCCGGTCGCGGGGATGAAACCGGCGGCGCGCAGCTTCGACACCGTGGGCGTGCTGGCGCGCAGCATTGCGGATGTGGCGCGTATCCACGCGGCGCTGATGTCTGCGGTCCCGGCCACCGCCCGGGAGGGCGCACCGCGCCTGGGGGTGTTTAGGTCGCATCTGTGGGACACGGTCGAGACCGGGATGCGCGATGCCATGCAGGACGCGTTGGCGCGGCTGGAGCGGTGCGGGGCCGTATTGTCGGAGGTTGCCCCGCCGCCGGGATTCGAGACGATCACCGAGCAGCGGGCCATCGTGAACGCCTATGAGCGCGCGGGCGATCTGACCGCGGAGTGGCTCAAAGACGGCGCTTGCATGTCGCGCCAGAGCCGCGACGTGTGCACGCGCGGGCAGGCGATTTCCGGTGAGGACTACGTCGCGGCGCGCGAGGCCGTCGCCGCCTTTGCCGCCGCGACGGAAGGAATGTTTGCGGATATCGACGTGCTGGTGACGCCGACGGCTCCTGGTCCCGCCCTCGAGGGACATGACCATACCGGGGACCCGAGGTTGCAGGAAATCTGGACGATGCTGCACCTGCCAAGCCTGAGCCTGCCACTGAGCATGAGTGGGGCTGACCTGCCCGTCGGGCTGCAGATGGTCGGTCGCCGGTTCCGAGATCGCGACTTGCTGGGCGCAGCGCTGTGGGCGGTGGAGCGGCTTTGACATATTTTTGGAACAAGTATTGAAATTGAGACGGCGCTGTGATTGAGTTACGCTGGCGCGGGAGGGCCGGCGCAATCTTCAGGATCAGAGAGCCGAATGACCCGCGATAACGGTGCCGCAGACCAAAACATCCTGACACGTCTCGGCCCGGCGATGCTGGCGGAGCAATACGCGGCCGGGTTCTGGAGCGACGATACCCTCTATTCCCTGACCCGCGCCAATGCCGAGGCGGCGCCGGACCGGGTCGCGATCCGCGACTCGCATTGTGCGCTGAGTTATGCGGAAATGATGTATCTGGCGGACCGCATCGGCGCGGAACTGATCGCGGCGGGCCTGCGGCCCGGCGACCGGGTAGCCGCCTGGCTGTCGAACCGGGTGGAACTCGCGCCGCTGCTGCTGGCCTGCTCGGGGCAGGGGCTGGTGTTGTGTCCGTCATTGCACCGCAACCATACGGTTGCAGAGATCGCGACGCTGGCGCAGCGGATGCGGGCGCGGGTGCTCGTGACGGAGGTGGGGCATGGCGCCGATGCGGGGCAGGCAAGCATCGCCGAGGCGGTGGCGGGGCAGGCTCACCTGATCCGCCATGTCGAATTGCCCGCACCCGTCGTGCGCGGCCCCGAGGACATCAGGCGGATGCTTGCGCCGGGGGACGGGGCCCCGCCGGGCGCGGCGGGCCATGCCGACGATATCGTCTACCTTGCCTTCACCTCTGGCACGTCAGGAGAGCCCAAGGGTGTGCTGCACAGCAACAACACGCTGCTGGCCAATGCCCGCGCGCTAGCCCGGGACTGGGAATTCGACGACACATCGGTGATCTATTCGCTGAGCCCGCTGAGTCACAATCTGGGTTTCGGCGCGCTGGTGCTGTCGCTGCTGGCGGGCGGCACGATGGTGCTGCACGACGCCCCGCGCGGGGTCGGGCTGCTGGACCGCATCCGCGAGTGCGCGGTGAGCTTTCTCTTCGGGGTTCCGGCCCACGCGATGGATCTCGTGGCCGAGATCGACCGACGGGGCGCTGGTGACCTCGGGACGCTCAAGGGATTTCGCATCTCCGGTGCCGCAGTGTCGGAGGCGACGGTGGAAAAGTTGATGGCGCACGGTGTCGTGCCGCAGAGCGGCTATGGCATGACAGAGGGGTGTTCGCACCACTACACGCTGCCCGATGATCCGAAAGAGCGCATCCTGGGCAGTTCCGGCACCGCCTGCGCGGGATATGAGGTGCGGATATTCGACATCGACGATCCCGACAGGCCGCTTGCGACCGGCGAGACCGGGCATATCGGCGGGCGTGGTGCGAGCCTCATGCTAGGATATTTCGGCGACCAGGAGGCGACCGAGCGCGCGTTCAACCGGCAGGGCTGGTTCATGACTGGCGATCTTGGCGTGCTGGACGGGGACGGGTATCTGCGCGTGACGGGTCGGATCAAGGAAATCATCATTCGTGGCGGCCACAACATCCAGCCCGCGCTTATCGAGCGGCTCGCCATGCGGCATCCCGCGCTGAGCGGCGTTGCGGTGGTTCCCGTGGCCGATGACAGGCTCGGGGAGCGCGTGTGCATCGTCGTGAGCACCGACGCGGAGACCGGGATCGAGCCGGCCGACCTGCTGGCGCATCTCGCGGCGGAGGGGCTGTCGAGATACGACATGCCGGAATATTTTCTGCGCGTGCCGGAATTGCCAACCAGCGCGAATGGCAAGGTGCTCAAGCGCCACCTGGTGGCCGCCATCGCAGCCGGAGACCTGCAGCCGGTGTCTGTCAGATGAAAGGTGCCGCCCATGCCCCCACCGCCTGAACTGGCCGATCCACTTGACCTGCTGCGGGAGCAGTTGCGCCAACCCCGGCACAATCTCTGGATGGGCGCGACCGCCATTTCAGCCGACAGGGCCACGCAGACGGTCGAGACCGAATTGCGCTTCCGGCCCGAGATGAGCGGTAAGGATGGCGAGATGCTGTTTCACGGCGGCATCATCGCCTCGCTCATCGACATGGCCGGCCATGCGGCGGTCGCGGTCTGGTATGGCGGCGGCACGACGCCGACGGTGGGCTTGCAGATCGAGTATCTCGCCCCAGCCATCGGCGAGTGCCTGACCGCGCGCGGGATGCTTCGCAAGGCGGGGCGCTCGATCGCCTGCGCCGATGTCGAGGTGCGGGCCGGAGATACGCTCGTCGCGCTCGGGCGGGGACGATTCAGCACCAGGGGGCACAGGATATGAAAGCGATCGTGATACGCGAATTCGGACCGGTCGGGTCGGCGCAGGTCGAGGATATCGAGACCCCGCAACCGGGACCCGGCGAGGTTCGCGTCGAGGTAGCGCTAGCCCCGGCCAATTTCGTGGATACGCTGGTGATGCGCGGGGTCTACCAGTTCCTGCCAGAGCGCCCCTTTGTTCCGGGCAAGGGTCCGGTTGGCACCGTGAGCGCTCTTGGTGCGGATGTTGCAGACTTGCGGATCGGCGACAGGGTGCTGGCGATGGTCGAGCAGGGCGGCTATGCCGAGGTGGTCTGCGCGGCGGCAGACCAGTGCTACGCGTTACCCGATGCGATGGGCTTCGAGCAGGCGACGACGATATCGCTGGCCTATGACACGGCATGGATGGCGCTGACGGATCGTGCGGGGCTCAAGGAGGGTGAGACCGTCCTTGTGCTCGGGGCTACAGGGGCGGTCGGTCTCGCCGCGATCCAGCTGGCCAAGGCAAGGGGGGCGCGGGTGATCGCCGGTGTGGCCAGTCCCGAAAAGGCCGCGCTCGTGCAGGACGCCGGGGCCGACGCTACGGTGGACATCGCCCGCGATGACCTGCGCAACTCCCTGAGGGCGCAGGTTCATGACCTGACCGGCAAGGTGGGGGTCGACGTGGTCATCGACCCGCTGGGCGGGGATTTCTTCGACGCCGCGTTGCGCGCGCTGGCGTGGCGCGGACGTCTCGTCGTTGTGGGCTTTGCCGCCGGGCGGATACCGACGCTGCGCGCCAATTACCTCCTGCTCAAGAACATCGCGGTGACGGGCGTGCAGATCAGTGATTACCGCAAGCGCCGCCCCGATCTGATGCGGCAATGCTTTGCCGAGGTGTTCGATCTGTTCGTCGCGGGCGCGATCCGGACAACGCCGGTGCAGGTCTACGCGCTGGAGGATTACGCCCGCGCGCTGAGAGATCTGGTGGATCGCAGGGCGACGGGCCGGGTCGCGCTGCGACCGTGATGGGGCGGAGCGTGGCGTCCGCGCCGATGCCGAAATCCGTAACAGATTTCGGACCGACGTCCTTGCAAGATTAAGTGCTCAATCCCACGGTTTGATGGTGTGATCCTTTCGCAGGAATGGAAGGAAGCACTATGGGACAAGTTCGTCACGGCAGCGCCACGACCACGCACGCCGTCAGAGCTGCAATACAGCGATCGCAGGCTTC
>NZ_PVWS01000032.1:0-33611 GCF_004126395.1 Roseovarius sp. A46
ATTGGCCTGTCCACCAACCGAGCGGCCGAAGCAGCCCGAAAGCCGCTGGAAACAAGCTGCCTGATGCCCGGCATGGCCCTCACATCGGCGCGTCGGCGCAGCAGAAGGCGTTGTTCAGACTTTCCTTGAATTGATCGAAGGCGAGATTTCGAGGAACTCGCTTGACGATGAGATACCGTTTTAGGCTCAGGCGAATGTCCCGCTGACCCGCCCCAGAAGCATGAAGGCGCGGGCGGTGCGGGTTTCGGAGAGGTCGGATATCTCGGCATCCGTCGCTGTCTCGGCGAAGGTCGACACCATCCGGTCAAAAAGCCGCAGGAAATGGTGCGCCGCGTCGCGAAAGATCGCGTCCTGTTTCATCCGCGCCGCGGTGAGCGCCAGCGACGAGCGGTCGCGGATGCCGCCCAAGGCGGCGACGGCGCGGCCGCGCTCTCCGGCGGCGAAGCGGCGCCATATCTCGGGGCGGGCCATGTCGGGGCGCATATCGTCCATGTAGATGCCGTCCTGCGCCAGCAGGGTGAGCACGTCCTGCGCGGCGCGCACGAGCTGCGCGGTGGGCCGGTCCTTGAGCGCGCGGCGCAGCGCGTTGAACCCGGCCTTGTCCTCGGGGCTTTCGGGGAAATTGAGCGCGCGGATGAAATCCTCCCGATCGAGCGGCGGCGCGGTCTCTTCGGCAGGGGTGCCAAGCGGCAGCACGACCTGGCCCGAGGACGGATCGGGCGCAGGGGGCGCGGGATGGACCGGGCGTGGCGGCTCTTCGACGCGGACCGAGGAAAAGGTGGCGAGCGCCGTCTCGGTCTTGCGCTGGGCGGCCACGATCTCGTCGAGTTTCTGGGCCACGGTCTTGTCGACCGTCGCGCCGAGCGACGTGTTCTGCGCGATATAGGCCTCGCGAATGGCGTCGATGGCGGCGCGCAGCCGCGCGCTTTCCTCGCGCATGGTGCGGCTGGCACGGGCGGCGGTGGCCCCTACCCACAGCATCGCCACCGGCATGAACATCGCGATCAGCACGGTCACGAAATGCAGCGCGCGGCCCGCCGACTCGGGGCCGGGCGCGAGCACGATGAAGTAGACCGCCGCCCCGGCGAGCCAGGCCACCGACAGGATCGCGGCGATGATCTCGACCGCGGTCAGCCGCTCGCGGGGCGAGGTGGCTGCGGGACGCGGCGAGGGATCGGATGATGGGGCCATGTGCCGGGCCTTTGCCTCAGATATAGGCGATCTTGACCACCTCGTAGGACCGATCGCCGCCGGGGGTGCGCACCTCGACGCTGTCGCCCTCTTCCTTGCCGATGAGCGCGCGGGCGATGGGAGATTTCATGTTGAGCAGGCCCTTCTCGATACTGGCCTCGTGTTCGCCCACGATCTGCCATGTGTGCTCGGCCTCGGTGTCCTCGTCGATCAGGGTCACGGTGGCGCCGAACTTGATCGCGCCCGACAGGCGCTTGGGGTCGATCACCTCGGCGAGGCTGAGGATGCCCTCGACCTCCTTGATGCGACCCTCGATGAAGGACTGTTTTTCCTTGGCGGAATGGTATTCGGCATTCTCGCTGAGATCGCCATGCTCGCGCGCCTCTGCGATGGCGCGGATGATGGCGGGACGCTCGACCGACTTGAGGTGCTTGAGCTCTTTTTCCAGCGCTTCGTGACCGGCGGCTGTCATCGGTATCTTTTCCATCGCGCGCGTCCATCATCGCAAGAGGGGCCGCGAACCCGCAGCCCCGTTGGTGGTTTCCAATTGTGCGATCGAGATTGCACGAAGCGCGCGCCCGATTGCAAGAGGGGATCGTCTGGGTGCGGGTCTCGCGCGCGCGAACATGGCCGCGAACGTGACAAATTGCCGGTTTCGGCGTGTCATAACGTCGTGTTTCAATTGACGCCTCAAGCGGACGCACGATAGTCACTCTCGCAACTTTGTTGCGCGGGAGCGAGCGATCGCGGCGCGCGGCCCGGAAAGAGGATGGAGACGATGAGCGAAGCAACGCGCGAAGCGATGGAATACGACGTGGTGATCGTGGGGGCGGGGCCCGCGGGCCTCTCGGCCGCCATCCGGTTGAAGCAACTCGACGAGAGCCTCGACGTGGTGGTGCTGGAAAAGGGCTCGGAGGTCGGCGCGCATATCCTGTCGGGCGCGGTGCTCGATCCCTCTGGCCTCGACGCGCTCCTCCCCGACTGGAAGGAGCGTGGCGCGCCGCTGAACGTGCCGGTGCGCGACGACAATTTCTACATGCTGGGCGCGGCGGGCCGCGTCCGGGTGCCCAACTGGCCGATGCCGCCGCTGATGAACAACCACGGCAATTACATCGTCTCGATGGGCAATGTCTGTCGCTGGATGGCCGAACAGGCCGAGGAACTGGGCGTCGAGATATTCCCCGGCATGGCCTGCTCGGAGATGGTCTATGGCGACGGTGGCGAGGTCAAGGGCGTGGTTGCGGGCGAATTCGGCCGCAACCCGGACGGCACCCCGGGGCCGAACTATGAGCCGGGAATGGAGCTGCACGGCAAGTACGTGTTCCTCTCGGAGGGCGTGCGCGGCAGCCTGTCGAAGGAGGTGATCGCGAAATACGACCTCGCCAGCGGTGTCGAGCCGCAGAAATACGGGCTCGGCATGAAGGAAATCTGGGAGGTGGACCCCGACAAGCACCGCGAGGGCAGCGTCACCCACACGATGGGCTGGCCGCTGGGCAAGAACGCCGGCGGCGGCAGCTTTATCTATCACCTCGAGAACAACCAGGTTTACGTGGGCTTCGTGGTGCACCTCAACTACGAGAATCCGCATCTCTATCCCTACATGGAATTCCAGCGGTTCAAGCATCATCCGATGGTCGCCGACCTGCTGAAAGGGGGCAAGCGCGTGGCCTATGGCGCGCGGGCGATCTCGGAGGGGGGCTGGCAGTCGATGCCGAAGATGGTGGCGCCGGGCGTGGCGCTGCTGGGCTGTTCGGTGGGGATGGTCAACGTGCCGCGCATCAAGGGCAACCACAACGCGATGCTCTCGGGCAAGGCCGCCGCCGAGGCCGCGCACGAGGCAATCAAGGCAGGTCGCGCGAGCGACGAGCTAAGCGCGTATGAGACCGAGGTGCGCGAGGGCGCGATCGGCCGCGACCTCAAGAAGGTGCGCAACGTCAAGCCGCTTTGGTCGAAATACGGGCTTCTGACCTCGCTCACGCTGGGTGGGTTCGACATGTGGACCAACACCGCCGGGTTCAGCCTTCTGGGCACGCTGGGGCACGGCAAGTCCGATGCCGAGGCGACCGGAAAGGCGAGCGATCACAAGCCGATCGACTATCCCAAGCCCGACGGCAAGCTGAGCTTCGACCGGCTGACCAACGTGAGCTTCTCGATGACCAACCACGAGGAGAGCCAGCCCTGTCACCTGCAACTGGGCGACCCGGAGGTGCCAGTCTCGGTCAACCTACCGGAATACGCCGAGCCGGCGCAGCGCTACTGTCCGGCGGGTGTCTACGAAGTGGTGCACGAAGAGGGCAGCGATCCGCGCTTCGTCATCAATTTCCAGAACTGCGTGCATTGCAAGACCTGCGACATCAAGGATCCGAGCCAGAACATCACCTGGGTCACGCCGCAGGGCGGCGACGGGCCGAACTATCCCAACATGTGACGCAGGCGTGACCGGCGGCGGCGCGGGCGCGGGCCCGCGCCGCATTGCCTTGGGCCGGGCGGCACATTAGGTTTGTCCGGTGGTTTGTAGCAAGAAGGGGCCCCATCGTGACGCATCGCAGGTTTCTGGCCGCGCTCGCCGTTTTTGTGACGCTGGGCACGCAAGGGGCGGCGCAGGCGCCGTCGGGCGCCTATCTCGCCGCGCAACACGCCCGCGCGCAGGGCGATTTTGCCGCCGCGGCACAGTATTACGCGCAGGTGCTGACGCGCGACCCGGGCAATATCGAGGTCCTGGAGAGCGCGGCATTCGCCTACATGGCGCTGGGACAGGTGGACCGGGCGGCCGCCGTGGCCCGCAAGATGGAGGCCGAGGACGCACGGAGCCAGATCGCGCAGATCCCGCTCATCGTCGAGGCGGCGCTGGACGAAGACTGGGCCGGGCTTCTGACGCGCATCGAGGCGGGGCGCGGGGCGGGCGAGCTTGCCGACGGCATGATCGCGGCCTGGGCCGAGCTGGGGCGCGGCGACATGTCGGCGGCGCTGACGCGGATCGACGCGCTGGCAGAGGAGCAGGGTCTGCGCAATTTCGCGCTCTATCACAAGGCGCTGGCGCTGGCGGTGGTCGGCGATTTCGAAGCCGCGGACCGGGTGTTTTCGGGCGAATCCGACGGGCAGGTGCAGCGCACGCGCAGCGGCGTTGTCGCCTGGGCGCAGGTGCTGAGCCAACTGGGCGAGACGGACCGCGCGCTGAGCGTTCTCGAGGACACGTTCGGCAGCACGCCCGAGCCCGGGATCGCCAATCTGCGCGCGCGGCTGGAGGCCGGGGAAACGGTGCCCTTCACGATGGTCGAAGGGCCGCGGGACGGGGTGGCCGAGGTGTTCTTCTCGCTGGCACGCGCGCTCATGCAGGAGGCCAATGACGAGTTCGTGCTGATCTATGCCCGCGCCGCCGAGGCCATCGACCCGGACCATGTGTACGCCACCATCACCGCCGCCGAAACGCTTCAGAGCATGGAGCAATACAAGCTCGCCATCGACGCGTTCGCCAGCGTGCCGCGCGATCACCCGGCGTTCCACACCGCCGAGTTGGGCCGCGCCGAGGCACTGCGCGCCACCGGCAAGCCCGACGCCGCGGCAGAGGTGCTGGCCCAGCTTGCCGCGCATTTGCCCGAGATCGTGGATATCCACGTGGCGGCGGGCGACCTGCACCGCGAGCAGGAGGAATACGAGGAGGCGATCGCCGCCTATAACCGCGCCGTCACCCTGCTGGAAGAGCGCGACAACCCGCAATGGTTTGTCTACTACGTCCGCGCCATCGCCCACGAGCGGCTGGACAACTGGCCCGAGGCCGAGGCCGATTTCCGCCGCGCGCTGGACCTGAACCCCGATCACCCGCAGGTGCTCAACTATCTCGGTTACACGATGGTCGAGAAGGGCGTGAATCTCGACGAGGCGCTTGGCATGATCGAGCGTGCCGTCGCGGAACGACCCGACAGCGGCTATATCGTCGATAGCCTCGGCTGGGTGCTCTACCGGCTGGGCCGCTACGACGAGGCGATCGGCCACATGGAGCGCGCCGCCGAGTTGATGCCGACGGATCCTGTGGTCAACGACCATCTGGGCGACGTGCTCTGGGCCGTCGGGCGCAAGACCGAGGCGCGATTCCAGTGGCGGCGCGCGCTGTCGCTGCATGAGACCACGACCTCTCCCGATCTCGACCCCGAGCGCGTGCGCCGCAAGCTGGAGGTCGGGCTCGACGAGGTGCTGCTCGAAGAAGGCGCCGAACCGCTTCGGATGGTCGATGACGGCGGCTGACGCGGGCGTCCACGAGGCCGCCCCTGCCAAGATCAACCTCGCGCTGCATGTCACGGGCCGACGGGCCGACGGCTATCACCTGCTCGATTCACTGGTGGCCTTTGCCGATATCGGCGACCATGTGCAGGCCCGCCCCGCCACACGCACGCGGCTGCGCATGACCGGGCCGATGGCGGCGGGTGTGCCGCGCGGCGGGGAAAACACGGTGCTGCGGGCCGCTGCGCTGATCGGCGTCGCGGCCGATATCACCCTCGAAAAGCACCTGCCCACCGCTGCCGGGATCGGCGGCGGATCGAGCGACGCGGCGGCCACGCTGCGCGCGCTGGCGCGGCTTGGGGGCATCGCGATGCCCGGGGGCGTGCTGGCGCTGGGGGCGGATGTGCCCGTGTGCCTGCTGGCGCGGGCAGCGCGGATGCGCGGGATTGGCGAGGAGGTGCAGCCGGTGGACGGGCTGCCCGCGCTCGACGCGGTGCTGGTCAACCCGCGCGTGCCGGTGGCCACGCCGGGCGTGTTCGCCCGTCTCGACCGGCGCGAGAACGACGGACTGCCCGAGGTGCTGCCGCGCTGGCACGATCGCGCCGACTGCGCCCGCTGGCTCGCCATTCAGCGCAACGACCTCGAAGGCCCGGCGCAGGCGCTCTGCCCCGAGATCGGCGCGGTGCTGGAAGGCTTGCGCGAGAGCCAGGACTGCGCGCTGGCGCGGATGTCGGGATCGGGGGCCACCTGTTACGGGCTTTACCCCGACGCGATGGCGGCAACGCGGGCGGCGGCGCGGATCGCGGCGCAGCGGCCTGATTGGTGGGTGGTGGCGACGCGGCTCAGGTGAGGCGCGCGACCACGTAATCGGCAAGATGATCGAGCATGTCGCGCACCGGGTGTTCTGGCAGAACCCCGAGTGCTGTGCGCGCATCCGCGATCCAGCCCTGCGCGGCGGCCCGCGTCTCTTCGAGCGCGCCGCGCGCGTGCAGGATATCGAGCGCACGCTCGAGATCGCCGTCCTGCTGGTCGCCCTTCTCGATGGTGCGCCGCCAGAAGGCGCGCTCGCTGTCATCGGCCTGCGCCAGCGCGCGAATCACCGGCAGGGTGAGCTTTCGCTCGCGGAAATCGTCGCCCACGTTCTTGCCCGTGGCGCGCGCATCGCCCTGATAGTCGAGCAGGTCATCGACGATCTGGAAGGCGATGCCGAGCGCGTCGCCGTAATCATAGAGCGCGCGCACCTGTGGCTCGGGTGCCCCCGCGATCACGCCGCCCACCTGCGTCGCCGCCGAGAAAAGCGCCGCCGTCTTGCCGCGCACCACCTGGAGATAGAGCGCCTCTGTCGTGGCGAGGTCGCGCGCGGTGCTGAGCTGAAGCACCTCGCCCTCGGCGATGGTGGCGGCGGCGTCCGACAGGATGTCGAGCACGCGCAGCGATTCGGTCTCGACCATGAGCTGAAAGGCGCGGGCGAAGAGGTAATCGCCCACCAGGACGCTCGACTTGTTGTCCCACAAAAGGTTGGCGGTGGGCCGGCCCCGGCGGCTCGCGCTCTCGTCGACAACGTCGTCATGCAGGAGCGTGGCGGTGTGGATGAATTCCACCGTCGCCGCGAGGCGCACGTCATGGTCGCCCGTGTAGCCGCACAGGTCGGCGGAGGCGAGCGTCAGCATCGGGCGCAGCCGCTTGCCGCCCGCCTCGACGAGATGGGCCGTCACCTCGGGAATGCGGGGCGCGTGGCGCGAGGCCATGCGCGCGCGGATGAGGGTATCGACATCGCCGAGCTTGGCGGCGAGATGCGCGGCCAGCTCCTCGTGCGGTTTGGTGGCTGCCTCGTCCAAGCTCATCGGTCCCCCCGGCCCTCGACAAATCCTGCGCGGTGCCCTTATCTCGCAGACATGAGACAGCTTTACCGCACCACCGACATGGCCAACATGGCGTTTGCCAAGGCGCTGCTTCAGGGCGAGGATATAGACTGCTTTGAAATGGACGTAAACATGAGCGTTCTGGAAGGCTCGATCGGGATTTTCCCGCGCCGCCTGATGGTGGGCGAGGCCGATTACGACGCGGCGCGGACGACACTTCTCGACAACGGGTTCTCGCTTGAGGACTGAGCCGTTCGCCCGGGCCGACCTGAGCTTTGATGCCTTTCTTGGCGGACGGCTGGAGATCGCGCAGCCGCGCGCGGGGTATCGCGCCGGGATCGACCCGGTGCTGCTCGCCGCCGCGGTCCCGGCGCAGGCGGGCGAAACGCTGCTCGACCTGGGCTGTGGCGCGGGCGTTGCGGCGCTGTGCGTGGCGGCACGGGTGCCGGGTGTGCGGCTTGCGGGGCTGGAGATGCAGCCCGCCTATGCCGCGCTGGCGTGCGAGAACGCGGCGCATAATGGTGCCGAGATGGAGGTGCTGACCGGGGACGTGGCCGCGATGCCCGACGCCCTGCGGCAGCGGCAATTCGACCATGTCATCGCCAACCCGCCCTATTTCGACCGCGGCGCGGGCACACCCGCCGCCGATGCCGGGCGCGAGGGGGCGCTGGGCGAGGCGCTGCCGCTGGCCGACTGGGTCGCGGCGGCACTGCGGCGCTGTCGCCCGGGGGGGCATGTCTGCGTCATCCACCGTGCCGAGCGGCTGGCCGACCTCCTGGCGGCGATGCGCGGCTCGGTCGAGGTGCTGCCACTGATTCCCCGGCGCGGACGGGCGGCGCGACTGGTGCTGGTGCGGGCGCGCAAGGGCGGACGCGCAGGCCTGAGGCTGTGCGACGGCTGGCTGCTGCACGAGGGGCCGCGCCACGCGGGCGACGGGGAAAACCTCACACGATCAACGGCCTCGGTCCTGCGCGACGCAGCCCCCCTGCCCTTTTGCCGGTGAATTGCCGAAAATCCGATCGGAAAAAAGCCGCGCATCTCGCGGACGCAGCGTGACAGAATTGTAAAACTGTGCTGCAATTCCCATGTCCATGGGACACCCATTTCACTGAGGAGACAGCCAATGAGCTTGAGTTCGCATATCGAGGAACTGAAGAAGAAACATCACGCGCTCTCGGAAAAGGTGGAGGCGGCGCAACGCGCCCCGGGAGTGAGCTCGCTGGAACTCGCGGAACTCAAGAAACAGAAACTGAAAATCAAGGAAGAAATCGAGCGCCTGACGGTCAACGCCTGACAGGCGGCGCGGGCCGGGCGCGCGGCCCGGCCCCCGGCACGCTCGCTTGATTACGAGAAGAACTGTCCGCCATTGGCGGAGATGGTCGAGCCGTTGATAAAGCTCGCATCGTCGGAGACGAGGAAGCTCACGCAGCGGGCGATTTCCTCCGGCTCGCCCAAGCGGCCCGCCGGGATCATGCCGATGATCGCCTCGCGCACCTTTTCCGGCACTGCCATGACCATTTCGGTGGCGATGTAGCCGGGGCACACGGCGTTGGCGGTGATGCCCTTGGCCGCGCCTTCCTGTGCGAGGCTACGCACGATACCGAGATCGCCGGCCTTGGTCGCGGCATAGTTGGCCTGCGCGAACTGACCCTTCTGGCCGTTGACCGAAGAGATCACCACAACCCGGCCAAAGCCGCGCTCGCGCATGCCCGGCCAGACCGGATGGATGGTGTTGAACACGCCGGTGAGGTTGGTGTCGATCACGTCGCCCCATTGCTGCGGCGTCATCTTGTGGAAGGGCGCGTCACGGGTGATGCCCGCGTTGGCCACGACGATCTCGATCGGGCCGAGATCGGCATCGACGCGGCCGATCCCGGCCTTGGACTCGTCATAATCGGCCACGTTCCACTTGTAGGTCTTGATGCCGGTTTCCTCGGTGAATTTCGCGGCAGCCTCATCGTTGCCGGCATAGGTGGCGGCGACGGTGTAGCCGTCGGCTTGGAGCGCCTTGGATATGGCGGCGCCGATCCCGCGCGATCCTCCGGTGACGAGTGCAGTTCTGGCCATGATATCCTCCGCTATGGCTTGGTTCGTAAGTTGATTATCGGTTTGACCCGATGAGCGCAACAATGTTGCGCGGTAAATCTTCTGCGATGCAGCCAAGGCCTGCCGCTGGCCGGAAAAAAGGGCGCCGTGCGGGGCGCCCTTTGGTGATCCGTGCCCGCGTCACCGCGCGCCGGTCACGGGCGCTCGACGCAGAGCGCGACGCCCATGCCGCCGCCGATGCACAGCGTGGCGATACCCTTCTTGGCGTCGCGGCGCTGCATCTCGAACAGCAGCGTGTTGAGCACGCGGCAGCCGGATGCGCCGATCGGGTGGCCGATGGCGATGGCGCCGCCGTTGACGTTCACGATGTCGGGGTTCCAGCCCATCTCCTTGTTGACGGCGCAGGCCTGCGCGGCAAAGGCCTCGTTGGCCTCGACAAGGTCGAGGTCATCCACGCTCCATCCCGCCTTTTCCAGCGCCTTGCGGCTGGCATTGACCGGCCCGACGCCCATGATCGACGGATCGACCCCGGCGGTGGCGTAGGAGGCGATGCGCGCCAGCGGGGTGATGCCGCGGCGCTCGGCCTCGTCGGCACTCATCAGCAGGGTCGCGGCGGCGCCGTCGTTGAGGCCGCTGGCGTTGGCGGCGGTGACCGATCCGTCCTTGGTAAAGGCGGGGCGCAGCTTCTGCATGCCCTCGATGGTGGCGCCGTGGCGGATGTATTCGTCCTTGTCCACGACTGTCTCGCCCTTGCGGGTCTTGACGGTGAAGGGGATCACCTCGTCATCGAAGCGCCCGGCCTTCTGCGCGGCCTCGGCCTTGTTCTGGCTGGCCACGGCAAACGCGTCCTGCGTCTCGCGGGTGATCTGCCACTTGTCGGCGACGTTCTCGGCGGTCTGGCCCATGTGATAGCCGTTGAACGCGTCCCAGAGCCCGTCGCGGATCATCGTGTCGATGTATTTCATGTCACCCATCTTGTGGCCCGCGCGCAGATGCGCGGCGTGGGGCGAGAGCGTCATGCTTTCCTGTCCGCCGGCGCAGACGATCTGCGCATCGCCGAGCTGGATGTGCTGGGCCCCGAGCGCCACCGCCCGCAGGCCCGAGCCGCAGACCTGGTTGATGCCCCAGGCCGCCGATTCGATGGGCAGGCCGGCGTTGACATGCGCCTGGCGCGCCGGGTTCTGGCCCTGCGCGGCGGTGAGCACCTGGCCGAGGATCGTCTCGGAGACCTCGGCCTTGTCGATGCCCGCGCGCGCAACCACCGCCTCGAGCACGGCGGCGCCGAGATCGTGGGCCGGGGTGGTGGCGAACGCGCCGCCGAAAGAGCCGACAGCGGTGCGCGCAGCGGACGCGATTACGACATTGGTCATGGATATCCTCCTCCGGGATGGGCTGGCGCTTCGCGCCAGTGTTCCGGCGCGTCATAACGCAAGTGCTGCGTCGCGGCAACGGTGGTGGCCTTATGCCGCAGCCGGTTTCAGCCGGTGGCCTGCGCAAACCCGGTATCGAGCCAGGGCGGGCGCACCGTGGGCGCGCCGAAATAGTACCCCTGGAGACAGTCAAGCCCGAGCGCCGTCAGATAGGCCGCGTCATCCGCGCGCTCGACGCTTTCGGCGACGGTGACCATGTCGAATTGCCGCCCGATGCTCAGCAGCGCGGCGGCGAGCACCTGGTTGTCGGCACTGGTGGCGATGCCGCGAATGAACTGCCCGTCGATCTTGAGGACGTCGAAGAAGAAATCCTTGAGAAATCTGAACGATGTGTAGCCTGCGCCGAAATCGTCGAGGGCAAAGCCAACGCCCTTGGCCTGCAACTCGGTCATGAAGCCGATGACCAGCTCGGGCACCAGCATGGCAGAGCTTTCGGTGATTTCGAGGATCAACCGCTCGGCGATGGTGGGATCGCGCGACAGCCCCTTGCCCAACGTGCGCATCCAGCGGCGATAGCCGATGGAGCGCGCCGACATGTTGATCGACAGTCGCAGGTCGGGGTATTCGGCGAGGGTGGCGAGCCCCTTTTCCAGCGCGAGGCAGTCGATGATGCGCCCGCTCTCGCGCGTTTCCACCTGGGTGATGAAGTCGCGCGCGGGGATCACGCGGCCGGTTTCGTCGGTCACGCGAATCAACCCCTCGTAGAAGGCCGGGCGGTCCGGCTGCCCGGCGGTGACGACGGGCTGGAAGGCGAGCAGCACCTGGCGGTGGCGGATCGCCGCCTCGACCATGTCGATCACCGATCGGTCGCGGGCGGAGACGGCATAGTTGAGCGGGCTGTCCTGCCCGGCGGGGATATCCGCCCATTTTCCCTTGCGCCCCATGCCGCCCTCCGATTCCATCTGCGCTTGCAGGGTGCGCGTCCGACCTTAAGGATCGCTTAAAGCGCGCATTTGAACGATTTGCACCGGGAGGGCGGCATGGAACGCTGTGGCTGGGCGGGCGACGACCCGCTCTACATCACCTATCACGACACCGAATGGGGCGTGCCCGAGCGGGACAGCCGCGCACTATGGGAGACGCTGGTGCTGGAGGGATTCCAGGCGGGGCTGAGCTGGATCACCGTGCTGCGCAAGCGCGAGAATTTCCGCGCGGCATTAGCGGGGTTCGACCCAGAGGCGATCGCCGGATGGGGCGAGGCAGACGTGGCGCGGCTGCTGGATGATCCGGGCATCATCCGCCACCGCGGCAAGATCGCGGCGACCATCGGCAACGCGCGAGCG
Organism: Roseovarius sp. A46; assembly: GCF_004126395.1. NCBI lineage: Bacteria > Pseudomonadati > Pseudomonadota > Alphaproteobacteria > Rhodobacterales > Roseobacteraceae > Roseovarius > Roseovarius sp. A46. The sequence continues at coordinate 12,031 of NZ_PVWS01000032.1, forward strand.
TGGCAAGAGATCGAGGCGGAGCAGGGCTTTGCCCGCTACATCTGGGATTTCGTGGACGGCAGGCCGGTGCAAAACCGATTCGCGACCCTTGCGGAGGTGCCGGCCGATACGGACATTTCCCGTAAACTTTCGAAGGACCTGAAACGCCGCGGCTTTCGCTTCTGCGGGCCGACGATCACCTATGCGTTCATGCAGGCGGCGGGGCTGGTCAACGACCACCTGGTGACCTGCCCGTGCCATGCAGAGGTGGCAAGGCTGGGCTGAGGGAGGGGGTGAGCTACTCCCCAATGTTTGGACAGTTTCCGGCGTAAATTAAGCTACTCTTTGCTCCTGCTGATCGGGTTGGGGGTCTTCATCCCGCAGCCGATAGACCACGGCTGGGGGTTTGCCGCCAAGGGCAGAATGCGGGCGCTTTCGGTTGTAGAACTCGATCCACTTGCCGCGACCCGCCGTGGCTTCCGATCCGGTCTCCCAGGCGTGCAAGTACGCCTTGTTCCGCGCGCGGGGCACGCCTTGTTCCACGCGCGGGGGGATGTTTGTGAGGTCCGCGAGAGACAGGCAAGCGCCGGAACGCGCCCCCTCTCCCGCACAACGCCTGTTTCGGAATCGCCTTTGATGCCCTATATGACATGCCATTCCGACCACAGGACGCACCATGACCCAGACCTCCCCGATCACGCAGGATGTGCTGACCATCCCCCGCAAGGCCCCGGACGGCCCCGCCAACATCGTCGGGCTGACGCGCGAGGGGCTGCGCGCGGCGTTGATCGACGCCGGAACCCCCGAGAAACAGGCCAAGATGCGCGTGAACCAGATCTGGCAGTGGGTCTATCAATGGGGGGTGCGCGATTTCCACGCGATGACCAACCTCGCCAAGGCGTATCGCGCCGACCTGGCAGAGAAATTCGTGATCGAGGTGCCAGAGGTGGTCAGCCGACAGGTGAGCGCCGACGGCACGCGCAAGTACCTCGTGCGGATCGCGGGCGGGCACGAGGTCGAGGTGGTCTATATCCCCGAGACGGATCGCGGCACGCTGTGCATCTCGTCGCAGGTGGGCTGCACGCTGACCTGTTCGTTCTGCCACACCGGCACGCAAAAGCTGGTGCGTAACCTGACCGCCGGAGAGATCATCGGGCAGGTGATGCTGGCGCGCGACGATCTGGACGAATGGCCGAAACAGGGCGAGCCCGCGGGCGAGCGGCCCCGCCTCATCAGCAATATCGTGCTGATGGGCATGGGCGAGCCGCTCTACAATTTCGAGAACGTCCGCGACGCCATGAAGATCGCGATGGATGGCGAGGGGATATCGCTGTCGCGCCGCCGGATCACGCTCTCGACAAGCGGGGTGGTGCCGGAAATCGCGCGGACCGCGCAGGAAATCGGCTGCCTGCTCGCTGTCAGCTTCCACGCCACCACCGACGAGGTGCGCGACAAGCTGGTGCCGATCAACAGGAAGTGGAACATCGAGACGCTGCTGGGGGCCTTGCGCGAATATCCGCGGCTCAGCAATTCCGAGCGGATCACCTTTGAATACGTGATGCTCAAGGATGTGAACGACAGCGACGCCGACGCGCGCCGACTGGTCAAGCTGATCGCGGGCATCCCGGCCAAGATCAACCTCATCCCGTTCAACGAATGGCCCGGCGCGCCGCATCAGCGCAGCGACTGGGAGCGGATCGAGGCGTTCGCGCATATCCTCTACAAGGCGGGTTACGCGAGCCCCATCCGCACCCCGCGCGGCGAGGATATCATGGCCGCCTGCGGACAGCTCAAATCCGCCACCGAGCGCGCGCGCAAGCCGCGCCGCGAAATCGAGGCCGAGGCGGGAGCGAGCCGCCCTTGACCGGGTTCGCGCCGCTGCCGCAGCCCCTGAATGCCGAGGGCGAGGCGCGCCGCGTGGGCGTCGAGATCGAGCTGGGCGGGCTCGACGAGGCGCGCGTGGCACGGATCGTGGCCGACCGGCTGGGCGGGCGCGCCGATCAGGAGGACAGCCATATCTGGGCTGTCCGCGAGAGCGGGATCGGCGATGTCGAGGTCTATCTCGACATTTTCCTGCGCAAGGCACAGAAAAGTCGGCTGCGCGACCTGGCGCTGGACCTGGGCCGCGAGGTGGTGCCGGTCGAGATCGTTACCGAACCGCTGGACATGGACGGGCTCGCACGGCTCGACGATCTGCGCGAGACCCTGCGCGACGCCGGCGCGCAGGGCAGCGGCGCGGGGCTCGTCTTCGGCTTCGGCGTGCATTTCAACATCGAGGTGGCGAGCGGGGCCGATGCCGACACGGTGCGCCCGCTGCTGGCCTATGCGCTGATCGAGGACTGGCTGCGCAGTGCCTACCCGATCGACGAGTCGCGCCGCCTGTTACCGTTCACCGATCCCTACCCCACCGATTTCGTGCGCGCGCTGATCGAGGCGGGGCCGGAGGCGGCGCGCGATCACGTCACCGAGCTGTACCTGGAACTGACACCGAGCCGCAATCGCGGGCTCGACATGCTGCCGCTCTTCGCGCATTTCGACGGCCCCCGCGTTGCCGCCGCGATCTCGGACAAGACATCGGCGCGGCCCACCTTTCATTTCCGCCTGCCCGATTGCCGGATCGACGAGGCCGACTGGTCGCTGGCCCGCGAATGGTGGCGCTGGGTGGCGGTGGAGCGGGTCGCGCGCGACGATGCCCTGCTCAGGCGGCTGTCGGATGCCTGGCTCGATGATCACGGGCTGGTCACGCTGTCGCGTCAGCACTGGGCGGCGCGCGCCGGGCGCATCCTGCTGACGGCGGGGATCGAAACCGCATGACCCGAACCGCGCCGCGCCCCGTGATCGGGGTCACCGTCTCGCGCCGCTCGGGATGGCGCATCTACCCGCTGATCGCGCTCAACCTTTGGCTCGCGGGCGGGTGCCCGCGGCGCTGGCAGGCCGGGCGCGAGACCGAGATGGGCGCGGTCGATGGCGTCATCATCGGCGGCGGCGACGATATTTCGCCCGATCTCTACGGCGGCCGGATCGTCACCTCGGCGCGGCTCGACCCGGACCGCGACGCGCTGGAGCGGGGCGTGGTGCTCGATGCCTTCGCGCGGGGGATGCCGGTGCTCGGGATTTGCCGGGGTAGCCAGATGCTCAACATCGCCCTGGGCGGCACGCTGCACCAGGACGCCTATGCCACCTACGAGGCGAGCGACCACCGCCGCACGATCCTGCCGCGCAAGGAGGTCAACATCGTGCCCGGCACGCGACTGGCGCGGCTGGCCGGGACCGAGCCGATGAAGATCAACGCGCTGCACAGCCAGGCGGTGGACGTGCTGGGCGACGGTCTGCGCGTGGCGGCGCGGGATCGCGGCGGCATGGTGCAGGCCATCGAGCGGGTCGAGGAGCCGTTCGCGCTGGGGGTGCAGTGGCATCCCGAGCACCTGTTCTACGCCCGCCGACAGATGGGGATTTTCCGCGCGCTCGTCGCCGCCGCGCGCGCGCGGCGCGCCGAGGCGGCGCAGCTTGCCGGCGTCGACGCCGAGGCGGGGTGAGCGCGGAGAGGCTGCGCCGGGGCTGTTCACAACGGGACATTGATGACCTGCCCCCGCCGCGGAACACGGCGCAGAGAAAGGCGGGCGCGGGCTGACGCGACGTCAAACCGTGCTATCCTCTGCCCGGACCAGAGGAGACGCATGATGATCCGACTTGCCCTTGCCCTGATCCTGCTCGCCACCAGCGCCACCGCGCAAGAGCGCCGCCCCAGCCATTGCATCGCCCTCGCAGATGCCGCACCGGGCCTGCACTACCTGCACAAGGCCGGCTTCCGCGACCCGCTGCCCGATCACACGGTACGCATCCGTTACGTCAGCCACGCCTCGTTCCTGATCCAGGCGGGCGGGTTGTCGGCGGTGACGGATTACGCCGGGTTCCTCGGCAGCGCCGGGTTCACGCCCGATGTCGTGACCATGAACCACGCCCATGCCACCCATTTCACCACCGACCCCGATCCGGCGATCCCCCATGTCCTGCGCGGTTGGGGGCCCTTCGGCGAGGGGGTGGAGCATCACCTCGATCTCGGCGCGATGCTGATCCGCAACGTCTCCACCGATATTCGGCTGGGCAGCAGCGGGCGCGAGCCACGCGGCAACTCGATCTTCGTGTTCGAGGCCGAGGGGCTGTGCATCGCGCACCTGGGACACCTGCACCACGAACCGACCGACGACCAATACGCAGCCCTGGGGCGGATGGACGTGGTGATGGCGCCGGTGGATGGCGGCTACACGATGGCGCTCGGCGCGATGATGGCGGTACTGCGCCGGATGGAGGCGAGCATCGTCATCCCCATGCACTGGTTCACCGACGCCGGGCTGGCGCGGTTCCTCGCGGGGATGGAGGGTGAATTCGCCATTCACCGCCCCGGCACCAGCGAGATCGAGGTCTCGCTGCGCAGCCTGCCCGACCGGCCCACCATCGTGGTGCTTCGTCCCGCCTGGCTGCGCGCTGCTGACTGATGCCTCATTCGGGGCGCGGCAGGGCGACGAGACCCAGCGCGCGGGCGCTCGCAAGCGAGAGGATATTGCTGTCGAGCCCATGTTCCGTCTGGTAGCGGCGGACAGCTTGGCGGGTGCGCGCATCCATCCGTCCCGTCACCGGCCCGGCATGCAGCCCCCGCGCCATCAGCGCGCGTTGCAGCGACGCGATGAAATCGGGCGTCCGGTCTTGCGGGCAGGGCGTCTCGATCCAGCGCACGCGCCGTTCCTCGACGATAGACTGCCGCGTCTCGGTGGCATAGCGCGCGGGCGTGACGATACGGCCATCGGCGGCGGTGACGGCGGGGGCGGTCTGCACCTGCTCGGTCACCGTCTCGACCACGGCGGGCGAGACCTGCTTGCCCCAGCAGGTGCCGGGGGGGGCGCCGGGCGGCGCCTCGGTCAGGCCCGGCGGCGGCACGAGCGGGTGCGACACGGGCTGACAGGCAGCAAGCGCGAGGATCAGCGCGGCGGCGGGGAACGGGCGGCTGGGCATGGGCGGCGGATCGGTCCGGATCAGGGCTGTCGCGGCAAGCCTAGCCGGTTTGCCCCGGCGGGGGAAGCGGCGCGGCATTCGCGTCGGCCAGCCGATCGAGCAGGTCAGAGATATCCTCGATCTTCTCGGCCACGAGATGGATTACGCCGGCCTGCCGCTCCACCCGTCCCGTCACCCTGAGCAGCCGCCCGGCGATCACCGCGCGGCGGAACCGCTCGAACAGCTTGCGCCAGACGATGACGTTGATCACCCCGGTCTCGTCCTCGAGCGTGAGAAACACCACGCCGCGCGCCGTGCCGGGCCTCTGGCGCAGGATCACCAGCCCCGCCACCGCCACGCGGCCCCCCGCCGGCACCTCGGGCAGGCGGGCAGCGACGAGCGCCGCGGGCGGACGGGGCAGGTAGGGACTCATGAGAACAAAAATAGAACAAATACCTGTGGCCGCAACTCTTTTTCATGCGGCACGGCAAAAATGGTCTGGCCTCGGGCCGGGCGGTTGACTAGGTAGCCTGTTGAACTGCTGTCAAAGGGAGAGTCCCGCATCATGGCGAAAATCACCTATATCGAGCATAACGGCACGCGCCACGAGGTCGAGGTGGCCACCGGGCTGACGGTGATGGAAGGCGCCCGCGACAACGGCATCCCGGGCATCGAGGCCGATTGCGGCGGCGCCTGCGCCTGCTCGACCTGCCATGTCTACGTCGCCCCCGAATGGGTGGAAAAACTGCCGCCCCGCGACGACATGGAAGAGGACATGCTCGATTTCGCCTACGAGCCCGACCCCGAACGCTCGCGCCTGACCTGCCAGCTCAAGGTGAGCGACGCGCTCGACGGGCTGGTGGTGCAGATGCCCGAGCGCCAGATCTGAGGCGATGCGCGGCCTTGCCCTGATCGCCGCCCTGCTGTTTCCCGGCATGGCGGCGGCACAGGCGATCACGGCGGCCCACTACACCGACCCCACCGACCGCTACGGCCACGGGGTGTTGGGCGCGGGCGGTGAATGGGGCGCGCTGACGCTCGATCTCGACGACGGCACCACCCGCCGCCTCACCCTGCCCGAAACCCTCGTCTTCGAGGATATTGCTCCCCGCCTCGCCGATCTCGACGGCGACGGCGCGGCAGAGGTGATCGTGGTGGAATCGAGCCTGCGCGAGGGCGCGCGCCTCGCCGTATACGGCCCCGGCGGCCGCATCGCGGCGACGCCGCATATCGGCAGGCGCAACCGCTGGCTTGCCCCCATCGGGGCGGCCGATCTAGACCGCGACGGGTATGTGGAAATCGCCTATATCGACCGCCCCCACCTCGCCCAGGTGCTGCGCGTCTGGCGCTTCCGCGACGGGGCGCTCCACCACGTGGCCGATGCCTACGGCCTCACCAATCACAAGATCGGCTGGGATTTCATCCCCGGCGGCATCCGCGACTGCGGCGACGGGTCCGAGATGATCACCGCGGTCTCCGGCTGGTCGCAGGTGGCGGCCACGCGGTTTCGCGACAGCACCCTCGCAAGCGAAGCCATCCGCCCCTATCGCGGCCCCGAAGACCTCGACGCCGCCCTCGCCTGCCCCTGATCTTCACTTTTCCCCAAATACCCAAGGCCAGCCCGCGCCTCACCCCGCGTCGGTCCGCCCCCGCCGGTCCGCCCGCAGCGCGGCATAGAGCACATGGGTCCGCCAGCGCCCGTTGATCTGAAGATAGCTCTGCGCCACCCCCTCGTACTTGAAGCCGCATTTCTCCAAGAGCCCCCGCGACGCAGCGTTCTCGGGCAGGCAGGCGGCCTCGATCCGGCTCAGGTCGAGCCGCCCAAAGGCGTGATGCACCACCCCCGAGATAGCCTCGGCCATATAGCCCTGCCGTGCATGGGCCGCGCCGATCCAGTAGCCGAGATTGCCGGATTGCGCCGGGCCGCGCCGGATATTGTCGAGCGTGATCGCCCCCAACAACACCCCGTCCTCGCGCCGGAACAGGAACAGCGGCAGCGCGCTGCCCCCGGCGATCGCCCGCTGCGCCCACCACACCCGGTTGGAAAATCCCTTGCGCGACAGGTGATCGGGGGCCCATGCGGGCTCCCACGGGATCAGGAACTCGGCGCTCTCGGCGCGCAGGCTGCTCCAGTCGCGGAAATCCGCCATCACCGGCTGGCGCAGGGTCAGACGCTCGGTCTCGATCCTGGCGGGCCGGCGTGGCAAGAGGAACATCAGGCCGCGCGCCTCGCGTCGAGGGTCGCGATGTCCGGCGCACCCGCCACCGGGCCATAGAGCGCCAGCGCCGAGGGCGCGTGCGCCACGGTGGTCTCGGCCACCCGGCGCACATCGCACAGACTGACCGCGTCGATCCGCTCGACCACCTCGGCCACGTCCGGCACACGACCCCATATCTGCAACATCCGCGCCAGCCGTTCGGCCCGGTTGCCGGGGCTCTCCAGCCCCATCAGCAGCCCGGCCTTCATCTGCGCCCGCGCGCGCTCGATCTCGGACTCGCTCATGTCCTCGGCCGCGCGCTTCATCTCGTCGATGGTGATCGTTGCCAGATCGCCGACAGCATCGCCGGAGGTGCCCGCGTAGATGGTCATCATGCCGGTATCGGCATAGGCCCCGGCCTGCGCAAAGATCGTGTAGCACAGCCCGCGCCGCTCGCGCACCTCCTGGAACAGCCGCGACGACATCGACCCGCCCAGCGCGGTGGCATAGATCTGCGCCGCGTGGATATCGTCATGCGCGTAGTCCGGCCCCTCGAACGCCAGCGCCATGTGCGCCTGCTCCAGCGCCTTCTCACGCCGCACCTCGCCGCCCTGGAACCGCGCGCGCGGGGCCTCGGCCACCGGCGCGGGGGCCATGTCGCCAAACATCCCTTCTGCCAGCCGCACCAGCGCATCGTGATCCACCGCGCCTGCCGCGGCCAGCACCATCTGGCCGGGACGGTAATGGCGATCCACGAACCCCTCCAGATCGGGCCGGGCAAATCCGCGCACCCGGTCCTCGGGGCCCAGAATGGTCCGCCCCAGCGGATGATCGGGATAGGCGCGCTCCTGCAACCAGTCAAAGATGATGTCGTCGGGCGTATCGAGCGCCTGCCCGATCTCCTGCAGGATCACGCCGCGCTCCACCTCGATCTCGCGCGCGTCAAAGGCCGGGTTGCGCAGGATGTCGGCCAGCACGTCGGTGGCAAGCGGCACATCGTCCTTCAGCACCCGCGCGTAATAGGCCGTCACCTCGCGCGAGGTGTAGGCGTTGATATAGCCGCCCACGTCCTCGATCGCCTCGGCGATCTGCACCGCGCTGCGCCGCGCCGTGCCCTTGAACGCCATGTGCTCCAGGAAATGCGCGATGCCGTTCTGCGCAGCCTCCTCGTTGCGCGCACCGGCCAGCACCCAGACGCCCACAGCCGCCGATTGCAGCCCCGGCATGGCCTCCGACACGACGCGGAATCCGTTGGAGAGGGTGGTCAGGTTGACACTCAATTGGCGATCCGTTCCTTGATTAGGGTCTCTATGGCGCGCAGGTCGTTGCCGACCCGCGTCACACGTTCTGCGCGGTCATACAGGTCCGCCATACGCTCGGGCAAGGGGGCGTGAATGCCGCTCGCCTCTTCCACCGCCGCCGGAAACTTCGCCGGGTGCGCGGTGGCCAGCGTGATCATCGGCACGCCGGGGTGGCGGTGCGCCTCGGCCACGTGCACACCCACCGCCGAATGGGGGCAGAGCAACTCTCCGCTGCGCTCCCAAGTCGCGCGGATCGCGGCGCGGGTCTCGTCCTCGTCCGCACGCCCGCTCTCGAACGTCTCGCGCAGCGCCTGCAAGGCACCCTGACTGACCGCGAAACCGCCGGCCTTCAGCTCGTCCATCACCTGCGCCACCGCCGCGCCCTCCTGCCCGTAGGCATAGTAGAGCGCGCGTTCGAAATTCGAACTGACCTGAATATCCATCGACGGGCTGATCGACGGCGCAACCCCGTCAGGCCGATATTCCCCGGTGCTGAGACACCGATGCAGGATATCGTTCTGATTGGTCGCCACCACCAGCCGGTCGATGGGCAGCCCCATTTGCCTGGCGATGAACCCCGCGAAAATATCCCCGAAATTCCCCGTCGGCACGGTGAAACTCACCTTGCGGTCCGGTGCGCCGAGGCTCACCGCCGAGGTGAAATAATACACCACCTGCGCCAGCACCCGCGCCCAGTTGATGGAATTCACACCGGCCAGCCGCACCCCATCGCGAAACTCGAAATCGTTGAACATGTCCTTCACGCGCGCCTGCGCGTCGTCGAAATGCCCGTCGATGGCGAGCGCATGCACATTGCTCTCACCCGGCGTCGTCATCTGCCGCCGCTGCACCTCGGATACACGGCCATGCGGGAAGAGGATGAACACGTCCACCGCATCGAGCCCCCGAAACGCCTCGATCGCCGCCGATCCGGTATCGCCCGAAGTGGCCCCCACGATGCACACGCGCCGCCCCGAGCGCGTCAATGACGCCTCGAAAAGCTGCCCAATAAGCTGCATCGCGAAATCCTTGAACGCCAGCGTCGGACCGTGAAACAGCTCCAGCAGGAAGTGCCCGCTGTCCAACTGCTTCAAGGGCGCCCGCGCCGCGTGGCCAAACCCCGCATAGGCCCGCGCGATGATCCCGCGAAACTCGTCGTCGGTAAAGGCATCACCGATGAACGGCCGCATCACCCGGAACGCGGCCTCCTCATAGCTTACCCCCTCCAGCGCGCGGATATCGTCGGCGCTCATCTGCGGAATGCTCTCCGGCAAATACAGCCCGCCATCGCGCGCCAGCCCCGTCAGCATCGCCTCTTCAAAGCTCAAGCTGGGCGCCTGCCCCCGCGTCGAGATATACCTCATTGCCCTACCCCTTTCGCGGCGCGCCGCGCCCGCCAGATGAAAGCCCCGGTCATCGCCGCCCAGATGACGGCCAGCGAGAACCACGTGATCGCGTAACTCAGGTGATCATTCGGAATCCCGCCCGTGTCTACCGGCAGCGGCGTCACGCCCTGTTCCGGCGGCGACACATCGCGCGCCACGATCAGAACCGGCTCGGTCTCCAGCACCTCGGCCATCTGCGCGATGTCGCGGGCGAACCAGGTGTTGCCCGCCACGTCGTTCTCGGGCGTGGAACTCAGCCGGTCGTCAGGCCAGTGCAGGTTGCCGGTGACGCGCACCTCGCCAGAGGTTTGCGGAATATCCGCCGCCACCTTCACGAACCCCCGGTCCAGCAGCACCCGCCGCCCGCCCGTGTCCAGCGCCGAGATGAGCCGATAGCCCGCGCCCACCTGCTTGCGGCTCACCAGCACCCGCAGCGCGCGCGCCCCGATCCTCCCGGTCACCTCGACCGGCAGGTAGCGGTCGGCCTGCGGCTCCACCTCGTCGGGCAACGCCACCGGCGCGGCTGAAATCCGCGCCTCGATATCGGCGAGGATGCCCTCCTTCCACGCCAGCCGGTCAAGCTGCCACTTGCCCAGGCCCAGCAGCACCGCCACACCGGCGATGCCGAAGATGAGAGGAACGATCAGGGTCTTTCGCATGATCCACACTCAAAAGGAAAATGCGGGGACGGCCCCCGCATCTTCATCTTGCCAAAAATATCCGCGCTTGCCAGGCGAAACCCCGTCAGCCGCCCCAGATATAGACCGCGGCGAACAGGAACAGCCAGACCACGTCAACGAAGTGCCAGTACCACGCCGCCGCCTCGAACCCCACATGCTGCTCGGGTGTGAAATGACCCTTCAGCACCCGCAGCAGGCAGACGAACAGAAACACCGTGCCAATGACGACGTGCGCCCCGTGAAAGCCCGTCGCCATGAAGAAATTGGCCCCATAGATATTGCCCGAGAAGCCGAACCCGGCATGGCTGTATTCATAGACCTGGAAAAACGTGAACAGCGCGCCCAGAGCGATGGCGATGATCAGGCCCCATTTCACGTCCTGCCGGTTGTTCTCGTGCACCAGCGCATGGTGCGCCCAGGTCGCGGCACAGCCCGAGCACAGCAGGATCAGCGTGTTGATGAGCGGCAGGTGCCAGGGGTCGAAGGTCTCGATCCCCACCGGCGGCCAGATTCCGTCGGCATATCCCGGCGCGTCGCCACCCAGCGGATACATCGCGTGTTTGAAGAAGCTCCAGAACCACGCCGAGAAGAACATTACCTCCGACATGATGAACAGGATGAAGCCGTAGCGCAGCCCGATCCGCACAACCGGCGTGTGATCCCCGGTCTGCCCTTCGTGGACCACGTCGGCCCACCAGCCGAACATGACGTAAATCACGCCGACCAGCCCGGCGAGCAGCATCCAGGGCCCGTTGTCATGGAAAAACAGCACCGCCCCGAACAGCATGACGAACCCCGCCAGCGCGCCCAAGAGCGGCCAGATGGAGGGGGGCAGGATGTGGTAGTCGTGATTCTTGGTATGTGCCATCTCGGTCTCTTCCCTCGTCACAGGCTCAGTTCAGCGTTGTACCGTCTGTTTCCCCGGACGCAAGCGCCGCGTGGTTTTCCGGCAGGTCGATCTCGTGGAATGTATAGGACAGCGTGATCGTGTGGACATACTGCCCCTCGCGGTCGTCCACGATCTCGGGGTCCACGTAGTAAGTCACCGGCATCTGCACCCGCTCGCCGGGTTGCAGCACCTGCTCGGTGAAGCAGAAGCAGTCGATCTTGGTGAAAAACCCACCCGCCTCGTAGGGCGTCACGTTGTAGTTGGCGCGCCCTGCCACCACGCGGTCGGTGGGGTTGTAGGCCTCGTAGAAGGCCAGGCCCGTCTCGCCGATGCGAATCTCCATCTCGCGCTGCATGGGCTTGAACTCCCACGGCATGCCGCGCTCGCGGCTTGCGTCGAAACGCACCTTGATGGTCTGGTCGAGGATGTCCTCGCTCGCCACGTCCGACACGCCGGTGACCCCGCCAAAGCCGGTCACGCGGCAGAACCAGTCGTAGAACGGCACCGAGGCCCAGGCGAGCCCGCCCATCAGCACCACCACGCCCACAAGGCGGGTGACGGTCTTCGTCTTCGGATCGAGCGCCATCAGTTCCCCTCCCCTTGCTGTGTCGGCACGCTGAAATCCTCGTTCGAGACCTTGGCGATCGTCAGCCCGAAGACCAGCGCCACGAATCCCGCCAGCACCAGCCCCAGCCCGAGGTTGCGCCCGAACCGGCGCTTGTGCAGCTCGTGTTCCTCGCGAAAGCTCATGCCCACCCCCCGAAACCGAGGCCCCCGAGGCCCAGCCCCGCCAGCGCCGCCTCTGCGAGGATGGCGGTGAAATGCGCAAAGAGATACCACAGCGACAGCCGGAAGGCGCGTTTCTCCACGCGGTAATCGTCGGCCTCCGCAATGTCTTCGTCGCGCCGCCAGATCGCCACCGCGTCGCGCAGGAACAGCGCGTTGAACACCAGCGCCACGATCAGGTAGACTGGCCCGCCAATCCCGGTGAACGCCGCGCCCACGGCCATCACGGCCAGCAGCACGGTATAGACGAGGATATGCAGCCGGGTCGATTTGCGGCCATGCGTCACCGTCAGCATCGGCACGCCCGCCCCGTCGTAATCGCCCCGCATGAACAGCGCGAGCGCCCAGAAATGCGGCGGCGTCCACATGAAGATCAGCGCGAACATCAGCACCGATTCGATGCTGACCGTCCCGGTTGCCGCCGCCCAGCCGATCATCGGCGGAAACGCCCCCGCGGCGCCGCCAATGACGATGTTCTGCGGCGTCCAGCGCTTTAGCCCGACGGTGTAGATCACCACGTAGAAAAAGATGGTGAAGGCAAGGATCGCGGCGGCCAGGGCATTGGTGGCGAGCCACAGCATCACCACCGCGAACACCGCCAGCGTGATGCCGAATGCAAACGCCTCGTCGCGCGTCACCTTGCCCGCCGGGATCGGCCGCCTGCGCGTCCGCCTCATCAGCGCGTCGATATCGGATTCCCACCACATGTTGAGCGCGCCCGCAGCCCCCCCGCCCACGGCAATGAACAGGATCGCGGCCAGCGCCTCCACCGGGTGCAGCGCGACCGGCGCGGCCAGCAGCCCCACCAGCGCGGTGAACACCACCAGCACCATCACCCGCGGCTTCAACAGCGCGAAGAAATCACCAAAGCCGCCCTCTCCGGGCTGCGCGGTGCTGGCTTGGTGAAGGCTCGCGTCGCTCATATCGTGCTCATTCTCTTCGCGGCGGGGCGGCGCGCGCCCCGCTGTCCATGCATCCGGCGTGCGCGCACGCCCCGGCGCGCCCGCAGCGATGTCACTCGGTCGAGGCGACCTGCACAGCGGCACCCGGCAAGGTGGACGGGTCGCCCGCATATTCGTCGATCGCGCCTTCCAGCCACTCCTGGTACTCGGCCTCGCTCACCACCTTGACGGTGATCGGCATATAGGCATGCGCCTGCCCGCACAGCTCCGAGCACTGGCCGAAATAGATGCCTTCCTTCTCGGCGGTGAACCAGAGCTGCGCCAGCCGCCCCGGCACCGCGTCCTGCTTTACGCCGAAGGCGGGGATGGTCCAGCTATGGATCACGTCGGCGCCGGTCACTGTCATCACCACGGTCTTGCCCACCGGCAGCACCACGGCGGTATCGGTGGCCAGCAGGAATTCATCGCGGCTATAGCCCGCCTCGACCAGTTGCTCCTCGACCTCCGGCGTCAGCCGGTTGTCGCCGCCGGTGGCGGGCGCACCGATCATGTAGCTGTCAAAGCCGAACTCGTGATCGGTGTACTCATAGCCCCAGTACCACTGATAGCCGGTCACCTTGATGTTGATGTCTCCCTCGGGGATTTCCTGCTGCTTGAACAGGATCGGCAGCGAGTTGGCCCCGATGAACACGAGGATCAGGATCGGCACGATGGTCCAGGCGATCTCGACCGGCGTGTGATGGGTGAATTTCGCCGGGTTCGGATTGGCGCGCCGGTTGTAGCGCACGATCACGTAGGCCAGCAGCGCCGTGACGAGGAGCGTGATGGCGATGATGATGACGTTGATCGCCCCGTCGAGCCATTGCAGGTCGCGGGCAAGCTCGGTCGCCGCGGGCTGAAACCCGGTTTTGCCCGCTGAGGGCGCGCCGACGATCTCCTGCGCTTGCGCGGGGAGGGCGGAAAAGGCGGCCATAAAGGCCAAGAGGCTGGGGGTAAGTCGCATTGTGCACCCTGGTCGGTTAAAGCGGTTCATGTCTCTGGCCTTGCCCGGTCGGGCCGGGCGGTGGCGGAACGCCGTTGTCTTGGTAACGTCTAAAACCATATTCTGAACGTGACGACAAGAAAGACCATTGCGGCAAACGGACGCTTTTTTTGATCTGGATCAAATTGCGGCCCCGGCTTGACGCCCCATCACGCAGGACAGCACCCCATGAGTGACACCCCCTTTCGCCCCTTCGACACGCTCCTCGACCGCGAGGCGGCGCTGGCGTCGCTGCGCGCGGCCACCCGTGGCGCCGACGATGGCGAGCTGTTTCTCGAACGCCGCCGCGCCGAGGCGCTGAGCTTCGATGACGGACGGCTGCGCACCGCCTCCTACGACGCGTCCGAGGGGTTCGGCCTGCGCGCGGTGCGCGGCGAGGTGACGGGCTACGCCCATTCCTCCGAGGTGAACGAGGCCGCGCTCGCCCGCGCGGTCGAGACGGCGCGCCTCGCCGTGGGCGCGGGTGGGGCCACCCTCGCGGCAGGCCCCGCCGCCACCAATACCCGCCTCTACACCGATGCCGACCCGATCGCCGGGGCGGGCTTTCCGGTCAAGATCGACACCCTGCGCGAGATCGACGCCTTCGCCCGCGACCTCGACCCCCGCGTCGTGCAGGTCACCGCCTCGCTCGCCGCCTCGCTTCAGGAAGTGGTGATCCTGCGCCCCGACGGGCAAGAGCTGCGCGATACCCGCCCCATGACCCGGCTCAATGTCTCGGTCATCGTCGAAGGAAACGGCCGCCGCGAACAGGGCAGCGCCGGGGGCGGCGGACGGCTCGGCATGGGCGGGCTGATCGACCCGGCCGATTGGCAGGCCAAGACCCGCGAGGCCCTGCGCATCGCGCTGGTCAACCTGCGCGCCGAGGACGCCCCCGCCGGCGTGATGGACGTGGTGCTTGGCCCCGGCTGGCCCGGCATCCTACTGCACGAGGCCATCGGCCACGGGCTCGAGGGCGATTTCAACCGCAAGGGCAGTTCCGCCTTTGCCGGGCTGATGGGCCAACGCATCGCCGCCCCCGGTGTCACCGTGCTCGACGATGGCACGATCCCCGACCGGCGCGGCTCGCTCACCTTCGACGACGAGGGCACGCCCTCACGCCGCAACGTATTGATCGAGGACGGCATCCTCGTGGGCTACATGCAGGACCGCCAGAACGCGCGCCTGATGGGGGTCGAGGCCACCGGCAACGGCCGCCGCGAAAGCTATGCCCACGCCCCGATGCCGCGCATGACCAACACCTACATGCTCGGCGGCGACGCCACCCCCGGCGATCTCATCGCCGGGATGAAGGACGGCATCTATGCCGTCGGCTTCGGCGGCGGGCAGGTCGACATCACCAACGGCAAGTTCGTGTTCTCCTGCACCGAGGCGTATCGCGTCAAAAACGGCAAGGTGGGCGCGCCGGTCAAGGGCGCCACGCTGATCGGCGACGGCGCCACCGCGCTCCAGCAAATCCGGGGCCTCGGCAACGACATGGCCCTCGACCCCGGCATGGGCAGCTGCGGCAAGCAGGGGCAATGGGTGCCCGTGGGCGTGGGCCAGCCCTCGGTGCTGATCGGCGGGCTGACGGTGGGTGGATCGGCGGCGTAGGGGCACTCTTGGGTCAATGCTGCCACGGATTTAGGGCCTGCCTTCCGCCCGGGATCAGGCCTGCGCGGCTCGCAGACCCGCCCGGCCTTGCCGCTGCTCCGTCATCGGCTCAGCGTTTCCACGGACAGGATCGTTGGCAGGTGCCGCGCGATTTCGGACCAGGTTTCGCCTTCGTCGAAACTGGCAAAAACCGAACCCGTGTTGGTTCCGAAGTAGACGCCCGCATCGGCATCGGTGGCCATGGACTGACGCAGCACGGTGAAGAAACAGGCGCCTTGCGGCAATCCATCGCGCTTGGCCTCCCAGGTCGCGCCCGCATCGGTGGATTTCCAGACAGCAGCCGACGCGTCCGGCGGAAAACGACCGGCCATATCGCCGTTTAGCGGAAGCACCCAGATCGTAGCCGGATCACGAGGGTGGATCGCGATCGGAAAGCCAAAGGTGGACGGCAGCCCGTCGGTCACATCGTTCCATGTGCGCCCGCCATCCGTGCTTCGATAGGTGCCATGATGGTTTTGCTGATATAACAGGTCATCAGGCCCGCGCTGCATGTTATGCACGCAATGGCCGGTTTCACCGTTGCGTGGCGCAGCAGGATGATGGTGCTCGGCACAGACCGCATCATTGGACAGCCGGTTGCGGCGCTCCCAGCTCTTGCCGCCATCTTCGGTTGCAAACACCCCCGCCGCGGATATGCCAAGCCACATCTTGTCCCCGTTACCGGGATCGCTGAGCATCGAATGAAGAACCAGGCCCGCCGCGCCCGGGTTCCAGGTCTCGCGGGTCGGATGGTTTTCCAGTGCGGCGTTCTTCTCCCATGTCCGGCCCCCATCCGCACTGAACAGAAGCGATGCAGGATTTGTCCCGGCATAAAGACCGCCGTGTGCCCTGTGCAGCGACCAGACGGCCTTGAGGTTCTCGAAGGGGACATCGGTGGGCGTCCAGTTCATGAATGCTGCCATGTCCGGGTCGGCGGCCGCCCATTCATCAAGCTGACCGTTTGAAAGCTTGCACAGCTCCCATGTCTCGCCGTCCTCGGACCGCCAGACCCCCGCTCCGGGCCACTCCCCGCCACCGCCGGCCCATAATGTTCCGCTCACCGGATCGCCGATTACGTGATTGATGCACCAACCGTCGCAATGGGGGCCCGAGACGGACCAGTCATGGGCCCCGGGGCCCAGGACAAAGGTGCCTTTCGTCGTGCCCAAGAGAACGCGTGAATTTGCCGTCATCGTTATCCTCAATATGCCGCCATCGTTATCCTCCAGCCGTGAGAATACCATGGCAATCCGCCCGTGTCGCATCGGCGGTGACATCCCGGCGGGTTTCGGCACATGTCCGCTCCGGGAGAAATTCGTCCCGCACATCGGGCGCACGAAACCGCCCTTGTCGCCCAAGGCACAGGTCCCGGCCCCACCCGTCTTCATCTTGCCAAAAATATCCAGATCCCGCCCGATCCGCCCCCGTGCAACCCTTGCCACCCCGTGCCCGCCCCGCGCGCCGTGGTCACGACCGCGCCCCCCGGGCATGGCCCCGATCCCGCCACCGCCGCGATACCGACAGGATACCGACGCGATACCGACACCGCACAGAACGCTGGAAACGATATAATTAACATTAAATATCATATGCTTAGATGAAATCAGCGAAAAATCGGCGACTCGCGCCATTTCGGTTTACCGCCCATTAACCCTGCCCGCGCTATCCCTGTCATTGCAAGTTGGCGAGGTCGCGGATGCCCGACACAAATCATCCTTCCACTCACCCCCCACTCCCACCCACCACGGAAGATGACCGGGTGTCGTGGCTTCGCCTCTTGCGCTCCCGCCGGGTCGGACCGAATACCTTTCACCGGCTGATGGCCGAACACGGCTCTGCCGCTGCCGCGCTCGACGCCCTGCCCGGGGTCGCCCGCGCCGCCGGCGTGGCCGATTACCGCGCGTGCCCTGCCGGCGTGGCCGAGGCCGAATTGCGCGCGGGCCATGCCGCGGGCGCACGGCTTCTCACCTTCGCCGATCCCGCCTACCCCGTGGCGCTGCGCGACCTGCCGGACGCCCCGCCGCTCCTGTGGGTGATCGGCGATCCGGCGATCCTCTCCCGCCCCATGATCGCCATCGTGGGCGCCCGCAACGCCTCCTCGCTCGGCCAGCGCATGGCGCGCGCGCTCGCCGCCGATCTCGCGGCGCAGGGCTATCCGATCGTCTCGGGCCTCGCCCGCGGCATCGACACCGCGGCGCATCGCGCCAGCCTCGATGACGGCACGGTCGCCGCGATGGCCGGGGGGGTCGACGTGATCTACCCCGCCGAAAACGCCGAACTTGCCGCGCGCATCGCCGAGAGCGGCCTGCGCCTGTCGGAGCAGCCCCCCGGCCTCGCCCCGCAGGCCCGCCACTTCCCGGTGCGCAACCGCCTCATCAGCGGGCTGGCGCGCGCCGTCGTGGTGGTCGAGGCCGCGGCCAAGTCCGGCTCGCTCATCACCGCGCGCACCGCGCTCGACCAGGGGCGCGAGGTCATGGCCGTGCCCGGCCACCCGATCGACGCCCGCGCCGCAGGCTGCAACATGCTGATCCGCGACGGCGCCACCCTGGTGCGCAACGCCGCCGACGTGATCGAGGCACTACCCCGATCGCCCGAGGCAACGCAGGCCGAAATGCCGCTCGCCCCTGCGCCGACCCAGGCACCAGAACGCTCGCCGCCGCCTTCGCGCCGCACATTGCGCGACACCGCCGCGCTGCACCGCCAGATCCTGTCACGCCTCGGGCCCTCGCCGCTGGCCGAGGATCAGCTCATCCGCGATCTCGCCAGCCCCGCGCAGACCGTCGCCCCGGCCCTCGTCGCGCTCGAGCTTGACGGACGCATCACCCGCCACCCCGGCGGCCTCGTCTCGCTCGCCGTCTGACCGCATGCCACCTGGGGTCCTAGCGCCGTTCTCTGACCCTGCGTTGACAAATCCCCTTGCCAGCCCACATGGTGCGCCGCCATAAGCGGCCCCCAGAGCCGGAAGGAGTGCCCATGCCCGTCGTCGTCGTCGAATCGCCTGCAAAAGCCAAGACGATCAACAAGTATCTCGGCGACGGCTACACGGTTCTCGCAAGCTATGGCCATGTCCGCGACCTGCCGCCCAAGGACGGTTCGGTCGACCCCGAGAACGGATTCGACATGACATGGGAGGTGGGCGCCGACGCACGCAAGCACGTCAAGGCCATCGCCGACGCGCTCAAGGACGATAACGCGCTCATCCTCGCGACCGACCCCGACCGCGAGGGCGAGGCGATCAGCTGGCACCTCGAGGAAACCCTGCGCAAGCGCAAGGCGATCCGCAAGGACACGCCGGTCAGCCGGGTTGTCTTTAACGCCATCACCAAATCCGCCGTGACCGAGGCGATGCAGAACCCGCGGGACATCGACGCGCCGCTGGTCGAGGCCTATCTCGCGCGCCGCGCGCTCGACTATCTCGTCGGCTTCAACCTTAGCCCCGTGCTCTGGCGCAAGCTGCCCGGGGCGCGCTCGGCGGGGCGCGTGCAATCGGTCTGCCTGCGCCTCATCGTCGAGCGCGAGCAGGAGATAGAGGCGTTCAGGCCCCGCGAATACTGGTCCGTCAAGGCCCGCCTCACCACGCCGCGCGGGCAGGATTTCGAGGCCCGCCTCGTCACCCTCGCGGGCGACAAGCTCGACAAGTACAGCCTGGAAAACGCCACGCAGGCCGACATGGCAGTGCAGGCGGTGGCGGCGCGTGCCCTCACCGTCACCGGCGTCGAGGCGAAACCGGCGACGCGCAACCCCTCGGCCCCGTTCATGACCTCGACCCTGCAACAGGAGGCGAGCCGCAAGTTCGGCATGGGCGCGCGGCAATGCATGTCCGCTGCGCAACGGCTCTACGAGGCCGGGCTCATCACCTACATGCGAACCGACGGGATCGACATGGCCCCCGAGGCGGTGATGGCCGCGCGCGACGCGATCAAGGACCGATACGGCGCGGACTATCTCCCGAAATCACCGCGCATGTACAAGAACAAGGCCAAGAACGCCCAAGAGGCGCATGAATGTATCCGCCCCACCGACATGACGCGCGACGCTGGCAAGCTACGCATCTCCGACGCCGATCAGCGCAAGCTCTACGATCTGATCTGGAAACGCACGCTCGCCTGCCAGATGGCCGCCGCCCGGCTGGAGCGCACCACGGTCGAGATCGGCAGCGAGGACGGCCAGGTCGGGCTGCGCGCCACCGGGCAGGTGATGCTCTTCGACGGCTTCCTCAAGATCTACGAGGAGGGGCGCGACGACGTGGCCACCGACGACGACGACCGCCGCCTGCCGCAGATCGCGCAGGGTGACAAGGCCAGCTTCGCCAAATCCTCGCTGCGCACGGAATTCGCCAAGGCGCAAGAGGCCAAGGACACCCCCGCCGCCATGCTCTCGGAGAACGAGGCGGTGCTGGGCCTGCAACACTTCACCCAGCCTCCGCCCCGCTACACGGAGGCGACGCTGGTCAAGAAGATGGAAGAATTGGGCATCGGCCGCCCCTCGACCTATGCCAGCGTGCTCGGCACCATCGAAGAGCGCGAATACGTCCGCAAGGAACAGGGCCGCCTCATCCCCGAGGACAAGGGCCGCATCGTCACCACCTTCCTGATCAACTTCTTCCGCAAATACGTGGGCTACGAGTTCACCGCCAATCTCGAAGAGGATCTCGACCGGGTGAGCGCGGGCGAGGCCGATTACAAGGAGGTGCTGTCGCGCTTCTGGCGCGATTTCTCGGCGGCCATCTCCGAGACCTCCGAGCTCAGGATCAAGGAAGTGCTCGACGTGCTCGACGACGCGCTCGCTCCCACGCTCTACCCGCCCCGCGAGGACGGCGGCGACCCGCGCCAATGCCCGCTCTGCGGCACCGGACGGCTGCACCTCAAGACCTCGCGCTCGGGCGGCTTCGTGGGCTGCGGCAATTACCCTGAATGCCGCTACACCCGCCCCATCGGCGGCGACGCGGCCGAAAACGGCGACCGCATCCTGGGCGAGGACGAACACGGCAACGAGATTTCCCTGCGTTCGGGCCGCTTCGGTCCCTACGTGCAGCGCGGCGAGGCCACCGAGGACAACAAGAAGCCCGACCGCGCCAGCCTGCCCAAGGGCTGGAAGGCAGAGGAGATGACGCTGGAAAAGGCGCTCACCCTGCTGAGCCTGCCGCGCGAGGTGGGTGAGCATCCCGAGGGCGGCACGATCAAGTCGAATTTCGGTCGCTACGGCCCTTACATCATGCACCAGGGCCCCGATGACGCCAAACCGGTCTACGCCAATCTCAAGGACCCCAATGACGTGTTCGAGATCGGCATGAACCGTGCGGTGGAACTGCTCGCCGCCAAGCGCGCCAATCCCGGCGGGCGCGGGCGCGCGGCGGCCAAGGCCCTGCGCGATCTGGGCGAACATCCGGGCGAGGGCGGGCCGGTGCAGGTCTTCGAGGGACGCTACGGCCCTTACGTGAAATGGGGCAAGATCAACGCCACCCTGCCCAAGGACACGAGCCCCGAGGACATCACCCTCGAGGCGGCGACCGATCTCATCGCGGCCAAGGCGGCCAAGTCTGGCGGCAAGAAGAAGGCCGCGCCCAAAAAGACCGCCGCCAAGAAGACCGCGGCCAAGAGCACGACCGGCAAGGCGGCCTCAAAGACCACCGCGCGCAAGAAGGTGGGCTGAGGCAGGGGCAGTCGAAATCTTCAAAGAGACCTCAGCGAAACGCCTCGTTTGAGCGGTGAGGTGGGATTTGTTTCCCCCGGGATGGTTTTGGGCCGGTTGTTAGGCTTCGGTGGTGGCCTTGACTGGCAGGTGAGATTGGTGAGGGAGCC